>NZWZ01000032.1 GCA_002701745.1 Flammeovirgaceae bacterium | reverse complement strand
AAATATTGGTATAGTCTCAAAATCTGGAACCTTGACATATGAAGCTGCAGACCAAGTTGTTAAAGCAGGGTTCGGAATATCTACTGCAATTGGTATAGGTGGCGATCCAATTGTTGGTACCTCTACTTTGGATGCTATAAAATTATTCATGAATGATACTGAAACTTCAGGTATAGTTATGATTGGAGAAATAGGTGGTAACTATGAAGCTGAAGCTTCAAAATGGATTAAAGATAATGGTAACCAAAAACCAGTAGTTGGTTTTATTGCAGGTCAAACTGCACCAAAAGGAAAAAGAATGGGTCATGCAGGTGCAATAATTGGAGGTAAAGACGATACTGCTGAAGCTAAAATGAAAATAATGAGGGAAAGCGGACTAACTGTTGCTGAATCCCCTGCAAATATTGGATCAAAATTAAAAGAAGTTCTATAAGTGAATTACTTCATTATATGCAGCAGCTGTTGCTTCCATTATTGCTTCTGACATTGTAGGATGTGGATGTACTGACTTTATAATTTCATGAGCAGTTGTCTCTAATTTTCTTGCAGCAACTACTTCAGCTATCATTTCAGTAACATTATAACCAACCATATGACATCCTAACCATTCTCCATACTTTTTATCAAATATAACTTTAACAAATCCATCTGAATGCCCAGCAGCATTTGCTTTTCCTGAAGCAGAAAAAGGAAACTTACCAACATTTATTTCATAACCTAGATCTTTGGCTTGCTTTTCAGTAAATCCAACTGAAGCAACTTCGGGACTACAATAAGTACATGATGGAATATTATCATAATTTAAAACCCCTGGATTTTTACCAGCCATCTTTTCAACACATATAATTCCTTCAGCAGAAGCAACATGTGCCAGAGCTGGCCCTTTTATCACATCTCCAATCGCATATATACCATCAATATTAGTTTGATAATAATCGTCAACATTTATCTTACCCTTTTCAGTAATTATACCAAGCTCTTCAAGTCCAATATTTTGGATATTTGTTTCAACTCCAACCGCTGATAATACAACATCGCAATCAATTACAGATTCTTTTTCGTTACTGGAGTAAGTTACTTTACAACCCTTACTATTAGAAGAAACGGCTTTAACTTCTGTATTTGTTAAAATCTCAATTCCTGATTTTTTGAATGACTTTTCTAGCTGCTTGGAAACATCTATATCTTCTAATGGAAGAATATTTGGTAAATATTCAACTAACGTAACTTTAGTTCCAATACTATTATAGAAATAAGCAAATTCTGAACCAATAGCACCTGAACCAATTACAACCATTGATTTAGGTTGTTTCTTTAAAGTCATTGCTTTTCTATACTCAATAATTTTCTCACCATCTAGCTTTATATTTGGTAATTCTCGTGATCTACCCCCAGTAGCAATAATTATATTATCAGCTTTATAATTTTTTTTATTTTTTTTATCATCTTCAACCTCAACTTCATTTTTGGAAATAATTTTACCAAATCCATTGATGATATCAATCTTATTTTTTTTCATTAAAAAATTAACACCTTTACTCATACCGTCAGCAACACCTCTACTTCTATTTATAATAGAATCAAAATCAATACTTGAACTTTTAATATTAATACCATAGTCGCTTGAATGACTAACATAATCAAAAACTTGAGCACTTTTTAGAAGGGCTTTTGTAGGAATACATCCCCAGTTTAAACATATTCCACCTAAAGATTCTTTTTCGACAACAGCAACTTTCATTCCTAGTTGAGAAGCTCTAATAGCTGCTACATATCCTCCAGGACCAGATCCAATAACTATTAAATTGTATGACATAATTATATTTTTTTGACAAATTTATATTCTAAATGTTTATAATAAAACTATTGATAATTTTATCTTAAAATTTGTAAGAAAGTTTATATAATTTTAAGCTCATTCAATTAATTAATATGAAAAATCTAAAAAACAAAACTGCAATAATTACTGGAGGTTCAAAGGGTATAGGAAAAGGAATTGTTGAAAAATTTGCTAAAGATGGATGTAATGTTGCATTCACTTATCTGAGTAGTGAATCATCTGCAAATGAAGTTGAAGAAAAAGCAAAATCTTATGGTGTAAAAGTAATTAAATATAAATCCGATGCTTCAAGCTTTGAACAAAGTAGTGAACTGATTGATAATGTAATTAAAGATTTCGGATCATATGATATACTAATAAATAACGCAGGAATTACAAGAGATAACCTTTTATTAAGAATGGATGAAGAGTCATGGAAAAAAGTAATTGATATTAATTTAAACTCTTGTTTTAATCTAACAAAATGTGCAATTAGAGAATTTATGAAAAAAAAAGAAGGTGTAATTATCAATATTAGCTCTATAGTTGGCGTAAAAGGAAATGCAGGTCAATCAAATTATTCAGCTTCAAAAGCAGGAATAAATGGATTTACAAAATCAATAGCATTAGAATTAGGATCTAGAAATATTAGATGTAATGCAATTGCTCCCGGATTTATAGAAACTGACATGACAAGTCAAGGAGATGGTAAGTTATTAGAAAGCTGGATAGAGTCTATTCCTCTAAAAAGAGCTGGTAGTATAGATGACGTCGCAAACTTATGTTCATATTTAGCCTCTGATGAAGCATCTTACATAACAGGTCAAATAATAAAGGTAGATGGGGGGCTAGTTACTTAGATTCTTGCTTATTTTTCTTTGTATCTAGTTTAGTTATTTTAATTCCCTTAGACTTTTTGTCGTAGTCAGCCAAAACTAAGTCACCTTGTTTCACATTTCCAGATAAAATTTCTTCAGCAAGAACGTCTTCAATATGTTTTTGGATAGCTCTCTCCAACGGACGTGCACCATATTTTGGGTTATAGCCTTTATCAATAATGAAATCCTTTGCTTCATTAGTTAGATCAATAGAATAACCTATTTCATCTGCTTTTGAGTACAACTTTTTTAAGTTTATGTCTATAATTTGATATAAATTTTCTTTAGTTAAAGAATTAAATATTATTATATCATCAAGTCTATTTATAAATTCAGGATTAAAAGTTCTTTGTAATGCTTTATCAATTGTTGAATTTAAATTTTCATTAATATTTTCAACTCTTGACTTAGTATCAAAACCGATACCTGCACCAAAATCTTGAACATCTCTTGCTCCAACATTTGAAGTCATTATCATAATAGTATTTCTAAAATCAACTCTATGACCTAAGCCATCAGTCAAGAATCCCTCATCAAGAATTTGTAGTAGGAGGTTAAATACGTCAGGATGAGCTTTTTCAATTTCATCAAGTAAAATAACACTGTAAGGCTTTCTTCTTACTTTCTCACTTAATTGACCTCCTTCTTCGTAACCAACATATCCAGGAGGAGCACCTACAAGTCTAGAAATAGAAAATTTCTCCATGTATTCTGACATATCAACCCTAATTAGTGCATCATCTTTATCAAAAAGTTCATTAGCCAAAACTTTAGCTAATTCAGTTTTACCTACACCAGTTGGCCCTAAAAATATAAATGATCCAATAGGTTTCTTCGGATCCTTTAACCCAACCCTAGTTCTTTTAATAGCTCTGACTAATTTATCTATTGCATCGTCTTGACCTACAACTTTCTTTGATAAAGTTTTAGACATAGACATCAATCTTGAACTTTCATTTTGTTCAATTCTTTCAAGTGGTATCCCAGTCACCATTGAAATAACTTCTGCAATGTTTTTTTCTTCAACTTTATGTCTCTTTTTCTTTGATTCCTCTATCCACTTCTTTTTTTGAACATCTAACTCTGCAAGTAATTTTTTTTCGGTATCTCTTAATTGAGCCGCTTCCTCATATTTTTGATTTTGAACAACCTGATTTTTCTGACTTTTAATCTCTTCAATTTTATTTTCAATATCAATGATTACCTCTGGAACATCGAGATTATGCATATGAACTCTTGATCCTGCCTCATCCATTAGATCTATAGCCTTATCAGGTAAAAACCTATCGCTAATATATCTATCTGAAAGTTTAACACAAGCCTCAATAGCTTCTTTAGTATAAATAACATTATGATGACTTTCATACTTATCTTTTATGTTATCTAAAATATTTTCTGTTTCCTCAGGTGTTGTAGGATCAATAATAACGTTTTGAAATCTCCTTGCTAAAGCTCCGTCTTTTTCAACATATTGTCTATACTCATCTAAAGTTGTTGCACCTATACACTGTAATTCACCCCTAGCAAGGGCCGGTTTGAACATATTAGATGCATCTAAGGAACCAGAAGCTCCTCCAGCTCCAACAATGGTATGAAGTTCATCAATAAATAAAATGATGTTATCAGACTTTTCAATTTCAGTCATTACCGCTTTCATTCTTTCTTCAAACTGCCCACGATATTTTGTGCCAGCAACTAAAGAAGCTAAATCTAGGGTTACTACCCTTTTATTATGAAGTATTCTAGATACTTTCTTTTGTGTAATTCTTAATGCTAATGCTTCAGCAATAGCTGTTTTTCCTACTCCAGGCTCACCAATTAAAATTGGATTATTTTTCTTTCTTCTAGTAAGTATTTGAGCAACTCTTTCAATCTCTTTTTCTCTACCAATGACTGAATCTAATTTATTTTGCTCAGCAAGTTTAGTTAAGTCTTTACCAAAATTATCAAGTATTGGAGTCTTAGACTTTTCCTTAGTTTTAGGAGTTTTAGAAGAAGAGCTGCCTTTTAAACTAGACATATCATCTTCCTCCATTGGCTCAGAAGATGTACTCGCTTGTGGATTACTTGTTTGATACTCAAGTAATTCTTTAACTACATCATATGTTACATCAAACTTATCAAGAATTTGGGTTGCAATATTATCTTCATCTCTTAGAATAGATAATAACAAATGCTCAGTCCCAATTAATTTACTTTTAAATATTTTAGCCTCTAGATAAGTTATTTTAAGGACTTTCTCAGTTTGTCTAGTAAGAGGAATATTAGTTACATTCTTTAAATTTGACGATGTAGTATTTTTAGTGTTATGTTCAACAGATGCTCTTAGGTCTTCTAAACTAATTCCTAATTTTTTAAGTAATCCAATCGCTACACCTTCTCCTTCTCTTATTACCCCTAGCAATAAGTGTTCAGTACCAATGTAGTCATGACCAAGCCTAAGGGCTTCTTCTCTACTTAACGATATTACTTCTTTAACTCTATTTGAAAACTTTGCTTCCATAACTTTATAACGTAAGGATAACTCATTTTAATAAAAAAAACTATTAATTTTTTTCTTTAAAATTTCTTATAAAATAACCTGATTCAGGCCCTTTTAAGAAAATTAAGTCTATCACACTATAATCATAATCAAATTCCTTGCCAAGAAAGAAATTATTTCTTTTTTGATCGACATCTTCTTTTTTTGAAAATGAATTATAATGACTATATACCTCTATTACGTCTTCTAAGTTGTTTTTATTTTGAAATTTTTCAATTTTATTTTCAAAATCTAAAAATTGACAAAACAATGTCAATAAGTCATAATTTAGATCAATTAGGAAATTATGTCTTAGTTTAAGTATCTTGATTATTTCGTCAACATAATAAATATAATATGGGAATCTACCATACGAAGATTGTATAGATTGAAAATGACCATTAATCCAATTTTTATTATGGTCTATTTTTAATTCTTTTATTTTTATATCTTTTGAGCTGAAAATCAAAGGAACCTCCATTTCAAAGGCATTAGAACGATTTACAATTTTAGTTTTATTTATATTTAAAAAATGAGAATAATCTGAATTAAAGTCAACAAGAATTTTGTTGTCCTTTAATTTCTTGAAAAAATTTACAGTTGGCAAATATTGTGGTTGAACTAAAATCATATTATTACCTTTACAAGTAAATATAAAATGAGTAAGAAAAAAATTTTAATTCCTTTAATTATTTTCTCTACAATACTTACTACAGGTAGCGTATATACCTACCAAATGTTATATTCTCCAAATTTTTTAATTAATGCTGATGATAAATTTATAATAATTGAAGAAAATACTGACTTTAATGAGTTAATAAAAAAATTAGAAGACGACACCTTAATTAATGATATTNTATCATTTAGTTTTCTNAGTAAATTAATGGAATACCAAGAAAATATTAAAATTGGAGCNTANAAGGTTAAAATGAATATGTCCAATTACGAAATGATAACTATGCTNAGGTCTGGTAATCAAACTCCAATTAAACTNACATTTACGTATGCAAGAAAAATTGAAGATTTAGCNGAAAAAATTACTACAAAATTAAAGATGTCAAAANANGATCTTCTAAATTACTTAAATGAGAATATTAATAATTATAGCGGATTTAAAAAAACTGATATAATTAGTATTTTCTTACCAGATACCTATGANGTTTATTGGAATATATCTCCCGAGAAGCTAACAAATAAAATGTATTCCGAATATAAAAAATTCTGGAATGAGGAAAGNCTTTCAAAACTTGACAANATAAATCTNAATCANAAAGAAGCGATTGTGCTAGCGTCTATTGTNGCATCNGAATCGAGAATGTTAGATGAAGCAGATAGAATAGCAGGATTATATATTAATAGACTAAANAGNAACATGCGCCTTCAAGCAGATCCTACTTTAATTTTTGCAGCAAATGATTTTACAATTAGGAGAGTTTTAAATAAACATAAAAAAATTAAGTCACCCTATAACACTTATATTCATAGAGGCTTACCTCCTGGACCTATAAGATTAGCATCAAAAAAATATATTGATGCTGTATTAAATTATGAAAAACATAATTATATCTATATGTGTGCTAAAGAAGATTTTTCNGGATACCANGCATTTGCCACAAACCTTTCTGATCATAATANAAATGCAAAGAAGTTTCAGATTGCATTAAATANGAGAAAAATATATAGATAATGATCAAGGGAGAAATAAAACTAAGGGTAAGATATTCAGACACTGATCANATGGGATATGTATATTATGGGAGATACGCCAGTTTCTATGAAGTTGCAAGAGTGGAGTTATTTAGAAATTTAGGTTTTTCATATAAAAAANTAGAAGANGAGGGAGTAGGTATGCCAGTAATTGATTTGGAAACAAAATATATTTTACCAATTAAATACGATGAGGAAATTACTATAAAAACAAGCATTAAANAAATACCTTCTTCAAGGATTATATTTTTTTATGAGATATATAATCAGGATAATGTATTATCTAATACGGCAAAAACAACATTAACATTCATTAACTTATCTAGCAAACGACCAGTAAGAACACCAAAAGAACTTNTAGAAATAATTAAAGATAAATTTTAATGAAATCTATTTTTGATAATATAGTTACCTTTTTAAGAGCATTATTCAAGAGACTTTATTTGGTTGGTAATACAGTAAGNTATTATAATGTATTTAAAATATTTAAATCAAAATTGTCAGAAGACGAGATATTTGAAAGGTCTCTAGCAGTAGCATTTAGTTTTACAATCGCATCATTCCCGTTAATAATTTTCTTATTTACTTTAATTCCATATATCAATGCTTGGATACCAGAAATTGATTCTGAGAAAATTCTAATTTTTTTAGAAAATATAATGCCTGAGAATATGTTCAGCATAACTAAAAATACTATACTTGACCTGGTTGAAACAAAAAGAGGAGGCTTATTATCTATAGGGGTAATTTCATCAATATTTCTATCTTCTAACGGATTTAATACATTAATAAAAACATTTAATAGCTGCCATAGAATTAGAGAGAATAGGAGTTTCTATGAGACAAGATTAATTGCGATGTTACTTACTTTAGTCTTTTTTATCGTCACAATAGTTGCAATAGTACTTTCAACNTTGGGTGATTTTATAATAAATATGTTATTAGAATATAACGTCTTTAAAGATGTAGAATACTACACTATAAATTCATATAAATTATTATCTCTATTTNTTTCTTTTTATCTTCTAATTACCTCCATTTTTTATTTTGCTCCTGTTAAACATAATAAGTGGACATTTATTTCATCTGGNTCANTAATATCAACTTTAGGTTGCGTAATTATCTCATTAGCATTCTCTTACTACATAATAAATTTTCCTACTTANAATAAACTTTATGGGTCAATTGGTATTTTAATTGCGTACATGGGATGGGTATATTTTATATCTTCAATAATACTTATTGGCTTTGAATGGAATACAAGTATTGATATTGCAATTAATAAATTAAAGTCAAAATTTAATTAAAGAACATATTTGGTAAATGTCTTAATTAAAATATATTTTTGCTGCCAAGATTATTACAGAGGAGTGGCAGAGTGGTCGAATGCGGCGGTCTTGAAAACCGTTGTACCGCAAGGTACCGGGGGTTCGAATCCCTCCTCCTCTGCTTACTAAACAACCCAGTGAATTCTGATTTTTTTAAAAGTGTATATGAAGTTGTAAAACTAATACCCTATGGAAAAGTAACTTCCTATGGGGCTATTGCTAAATATCTAGGAACAACCAAGAGTGCTAGGGTTGTTGGATGGGCAATGAATAACTCACATAATGATTTAAGCATTCCCGCGCACAGAGTTGTTAACAGAAATGGATTACTTACTGGAAAACATCACTTTCCCGGAGAAAATTTAATGGAAGATCTACTAAAGAAAGAAGGAATATTAGTAAGAAATAATAGGATTGAAAATTTTACTGATGTATTTTGGGATCCTATTAAAAAGCTAGAGTTATAACATGAAAAAAATATTTATTTGCTTAATCTTATTTCTGTCACAAAGTCTTTACAGTCAAGAAGATTTTAGTAATTTGTTTATCAAATGTGATAGATGTGATAATATTTTTTTGAAGAATGAAATAAACTATGTTAACCATGTGAGAGAACAAGGTCTTGCAGATATTCAATTATTTATTTATAGAAATAGAAATGCAAATAATGGAAATAGATATAGCCTAGATTTCATTGGTAAAAATGAATTTTCTGAAAAAGAACTTTCATTAGTTTTAGATACAAATCCTAGACTGACCCAAGATGAAGTTAGAAACGCATTGAAAAAGAAAATTGATATTGGATTAGTGTATTTTCTTGTTGAGAGCAATATTTCCAATAGAATAAATATATCATATGATTCAATAATAAATAATAATGAATCATATGAATCAAGCTCGGATAAATGGAAAAACTGGGTATTTCAAAGTTCAGGTGCAGTAAATTTTGAAAATGAAACTAGTAGAAATGAATCTAATATTAGAATTGAGCTAGATGCTGATAAAGTTACAGATAAAATTAAGTTACAATTCGACGTTGACTTTGAAAGATCAAATAATAAATATGAAAATCAGGATAATGTGTTTATTAGTAAAAGAAATAGAAAATCATTAGAAGCAAAAAGCGTTTGGAGTATAAATGATAAATGGTCAGCTGGATTTAATGCAGGAGCTAGCGGAGATACTTACCAAAATATAGACTATAGGCACTATATAATGCCAGCAATAGAATATAGTTTTTTTCCTTATTATGAATTTGTTAGAAGGGAAATGGTTATAAACTATAGAATAGGTTATGGATATAGAAATTATATTGAAGAGACAATCTATAATAAATTTGAAGAAAATGTTTATTTACACCAACTTGCTTTTGAGACCAGATTTAGACAACCATGGGGTGAAATATATACTAATCTTAGAGCAAAATCATTTCTCCAAGACCCATCAAAAAATAGTTTTAGATTTGATAGTTGGTTTTCCATTAGAGTATTCGAAGGTCTTTCAGTCAAATTTGGTGGAGAAATTGAATTAATCAGAGATCAATTAAGTTTACCAAAGGGGAACGCTTCTATTGAAGACTTACTTCTTCAACAACAAGAAATTGCTACTGACTTTAGATCAGAGTTTAGAATAGCNATTGGCTACACCTTTGGATCTGCATTTAATAATTANCTGAATAGTAGACTTTAGTTCTACCTTTTAATAAANTATAATCCTAAAAAAGTTAGTAGNCCATTCAANAATAAAATTTCAAAACCAAACCTGTACCCAAATAATAACTCTTCAGAATAAATATTGATTAAATAGCTAATTAGNGGAGAAATCAAACAGACAAAAAATACAAATTTGTCTTTAATTTTATATTTAGTAAAAATACCAAAAGAGAAAAGACCAAGTAGTGGTCCATATGTATACCCAGCTGCTTTAAAAATTGAATTTATTACACTTTCATCATTAATTTCATTAAATATTAATATGACAATAAAAAGTAAAATTGAAAAACCTATATGTACCAAAAGCCTGGTTCTTCTTTTGTTATTCCTTTTTTGAATGTCTAAGAAATCAATACAAAAAGAAGTAGTTAATGAGGTTAAAGCAGAATCTGCACTTGAATAAGCAGCCGCAATAATTCCTAAAATAAAAATAATAGAGGTTAAGAAACCTAATTCATTTAATGCTAATAAAGGATATAAGTCATCGGTACTTGTGGGTAACTGAAAATTTACTGATTCCGAGTAAAGATATAGCAGTGCTCCAAGGAATAGAAATAAGAGATTTGCTATAACTAATATCACACAAAACCAGAAAATATTTTTTTGTGCATCTCCAAGATTTCTACATGTTAAATTTTTTTGCATCATATCCTGATCAAGACCCGTCATAACAATTGCAATAAATGCTCCAGAAATAAATTGTTTGAAAAAATCATTACCAGCTCTCCAATCAAAATAAAAAATATTTGAGTAAGAACTATTCTTAACCATATGAAAGGATTCATATAATGAAATATTCATTTTATCTGTGATGATAACTATTGTAATGATAACAGCAGATAACATAAAAAGAGTTTGAAGTGCATCAGTCCAAACTATAGTTTTAATTCCTCCTTTGAANGTGTATATCCAAATCAATAATATTGTTAGAAGGACTGAGAAGAAATACGGAAGACCTAATTGATTAAATATTGCAATTTGAAGAACGCCAGCAACTAAAAATAATCTAAATGAAGCTCCTATAGTTCTAGATAANAAAAAGAAAAATGCACCTGCCTTGTAGCTATAAAATCCAAACCTATCTTCAAGGTAAGTATATATAGAAATTAAATTATGCTTATAGTATAATGGCAANAATACTTTCGCTATCACATAGTACCCTACTAAGTATCCCAAAACAACCTGGAAATAACTAAAGTTAGAACTCCCCACTTCGCCAGGCACTGAAATAAAGGTAACGCCTGACAATGAAGTTCCTATCATCCCAAATGCAACTAAATACCATGGAGATGATCTGTTAGCATTAAAGAAATCNGTGAAAGTTGATTTTTTTGATGTGAGATTTGATATAAATAATAGTACCAAAAAATATATTATAAAAATCAGAAGTATAATATTAGCATTCATATCTATTTTTGGAAAAAAACAATTATGTTAGGGTTTGTTTTTAATAAAGTTAAATCAAAATCAAAATTAGATTTCATATAGAGGTTAATTTTTATGAAGCTTCCAACAAAAATTATTGAAAATGCAGTAAATGAAATATCCAAATTACCTGGAATTGGAAAAAAAACTGCATTGAGACTTTCTCTTTATCTACTTAAAAAAGATTTACAGTTTTCAAAAAACATTTCTAAAGCAATTGAAGATTTAAAAGAAAAAACTCAATACTGTGATATATGCCATATGATTTGTGAAGAAGGAAATTGCATATGTAAATCAAATAATCCATTCACAAACAGAAAGATACTTTGTATTGTTGAAGATACTCCAGATGTTTTAGCAATTCAAAACACTAATCATTACAATGGATTATTTCATGTGATCGGCGGCTTAATTTCTCCAATTGATGGTATTGGACCTGAAAATCTTAACATTGATAGCCTAGAAAAAAGAGTAGAAGAAGGAGAAATAGAGGAGATAATATTNGCTCTTAGTCCTACTTTAGATGGAGATACAACATCCTTCTATATTTCTAAAAGATTATCAAAATTTAACCTAAGAATAACGACTATATCTAGGGGTATTCCNATTGGAGGAGAAATAGAGTACGCAGATGAAGTTACATTAGGAAAAAGTATATCATCAAGAATTAATTATAATATAGAAAAATGAAAAACACTGAATCGTTAAGACTACAAGGAGTTGAAGAATCGTCAACACTAGCAATGGCTGCTCTAGCAAGGGAATATAAAGCAAAAGGCGTGGATGTAATTAGTTTAAGCTTAGGTGAGCCTGATTTTAAAACACCAACTAATATATGTGAAGGCGCTAAAGAAGCAATAGATTCTGGTAAATATTTCTCATATCCACCTGTTCCCGGTTATTTAGATTTTCGTGAAGCAATTTCTGAAAAATTCAAAAATGAAAATGGCTTAAATTATAGCCCTAGTGAAATAATTGTTTCTAATGGAGTAAAACACTCAATTACCAATGTCATGTTTTCAATCTTAAATCCNGGAGATGAGGTAATTGTATTTGCACCTTTTTGGGTAAGCTATTCTGCTATAATATCANTAGCTGATGGAATACCTAAATATATTAATACTACAATTAAAAATGACTTTAAACCAACTAATGATCAATTAGAGGAAGCTATTTCAACAAAAACTAAAGCGATAATTTTTAGTTCCCCTTGTAACCCAACTGGCACAGTATTTACTAAGGAAGAATTAGAAGGTTACAGAAATATTTTAGTTAATCATCCAGATATTTATGTNATTTCAGATGAGATTTATGAGCATATAAATTTTACGGAGGAACATGCAAGTTTTGGCTCCCTCGAAGGGATGAATGATAGGACAATAACAATGAACGGTTTTTCTAAGGGATTCGCAATGACAGGATGGAGATTAGGATATATAGGAGCTCCGGCTAAAATTGCTAAATCAATCAATAAGATGCAAGGTCAAACTACATCTGCTAATTGTTCAATAGCACAAAGAGCAGGGCTTACTGCGCTCAGAGGAGGAAATGAAAGTGCGCTAAATATGAAAAAAGAATATCTGAAAAGAAGAAATATTGTTTTTGATTTATTATCAAAAATTGATAAAATCAAACTAAATAAGCCTCAGGGNGCTTTCTATTTTTTCCCTGAAATTTCTAATTACCTTGGAAATAAAACTCAAGATGGAAAAAAAATTAATAGTGCAAATGATCTTGCATTATATCTCCTTGAAGATGCTAAAGTTTCTTTAGTTCCTGGTGAGGACTTTGGAGCACCTAATTGTATAAGAATTTCCTATGCAGCAAGTGAAAAAGAACTTATCGAGGCTACTCAAAGAATTGAGAAATCTTTAAGCAAGTTATCCTAATGAAAATCAAAAATATCTTTGATAAAATTAAAGGAAAANAAATTATTATTATTGGAGATTCAATGGTTGATTCCTATGTACTAGGAGAAATAAATAGAAATTCTCCAGAAGCTCCAGTTCCTATTGTTGATATTCAAAAAGAAGAAGTAAAACTTGGGGGAGCTGCAAATGTTGCATTAAATATTCAAAGCCTTGGAATGAAACCAATTTTATGCTCAGTAATTGGCGAAGATGAAGACGGAAAAAATTTTTTAGAAATATGTAATGATAATAATTTAGATACCTCAGGAATTTTAGTTGATAGAGAACGAAAGACAACAAATAAAAAGAGAGTTATAGTAGATAAAAAACATATACTCAGAATTGATAATGAACATACNAACTTTTTAAATGATGAAATCTTTGATAGATTTTTAAAAAATATAGAGGGATTAATTTCGGATGANCAAATTATTATTTTTCANGACTATGACAAAGGAGTGATTGAAAAAAAATTGATTNANAAAGTAAAAAAAATNGGTAGNAAGCTATTTATTGCTGTAGACCCAAAAAGAAGAAATTTTTTTGATTATNAGGATATTGATTTATTTAAGCCTAATCTCAATGAAATCNTAGACGCTTATAANNCTGAAGATAANTCGATNAGTAACATTAAAAATGTTTCAGATAAATTAAAAAGAGAAAAGAACATTAAAAATTTAATGGTTACTCTTTCAGATAAAGGTCTAATTATCAATAACAATAAGGGTTTTATTCACAATAAGATTGAAAAGAAAAAAATTATTGACGTATCTGGAGCTGGTGATACTGTAATTTCCCTTGCAACAATTTTATTTTATCTTGATTTACCAGAAAAGTTTATTGCAGAGATGTGTAATCTTGCTGGAGGAATTACGTGTATGAAATCTGGAGTAAATGCAATTAACCTCAAAGAGCTATTAGAAAATGCAGAAAGAAACAATTTAGATTTATATCTTTGAATAAAATTAATACCTAATGAACATTATATTATTTGGACCACCTGGGGCTGGAAAAGGCACTCAAAGCGATAAAATAATTGAAAAATATAAATTAAAACACCTATCTACAGGTGATTTATTTAGAATGCATTTAGGCAATAATACTCCACTAGGAATTGAGGCTAAAAAATATATGGATGAAGGTAATCTTGTCCCTGACAGTGTGGTAATAAATATGGTGAAAGAAGAAATTGAAAATAATAACCAGAGCAAAGGTTTTATTTTTGATGGATTCCCGAGAACCGTGAACCAAGCAGTTGCACTTGATGAAATGTTAAAAGAAAAAACATTATCTATTGATAACTTAATTTCATTGGAGGTAGACGATGATGAATTAATTTCAAGAATAAAAAAGAGGGCATTAGTTTCTGGAAGAATTGATGATCAAAGTGAAGAAAAAATAAACAATAGAATCAGAGTTTATAAAGAGGAAACGTTACCAGTATTAAATCATTACAAAAAACTTGAAAAATACATCCCTATTAATGGAGTTGGATCAATTGATGAAATCTTTGAATTGATTATCTCAAAAATAGAGGGAAAATGAGTAACCCAAATTTTATTGACCATATAAAAATTTTCTGTAAATCAGGAAATGGAGGAAGAGGTTCATCTAGTTTTCGAAGAGAAAAATTTGTTCCTAAAGGTGGACCAGATGGAGGTGATGGTGGAAAAGGAGGCGATATTATTTTAAAAGGTAATAGTCAACTGTGGACACTCCTACACTTAAGATATACCAAACACTTAAAAGCTGAGAACGGAGAAGGGGGGCAAGGTTCAAAAAAACATGGAAAAAATGGGAAAGATGTAGTTATAGAAGTTCCTCTAGGTACTATTGCGAAATCAGCTGATAATGATAATATTTCTATTGAAATCTTAAATCATAATGAAGAAAAAATATTATTAGAAGGTGGTATAGGCGGATTAGGTAATGTTCACTTTAAAACCTCAACCAAGCAAGCACCACAATATAGTCAACCTGGGATTCAAGGAATTGAAGAATGGATAAACTTAGAGCTTAAAGTATTAGCCGATGTTGGCTTAGTTGGATTTCCAAATGCCGGAAAGTCTACTTTATTATCTTCAATATCAAAAGCAAAACCAAAAATTGGAGATTATCCATTTACGACACTTACACCCAATCTTGGAGTAATTCCTTATAAGGATAATTTATCTTTTATAATGGCTGATATTCCTGGAATTATTGAGGGTGCCTCTNAAGGAAAAGGACTTGGAATNAGATTTTTAAGGCATATTGAAAGAAACTCAATCCTTCTATTTATGATTCCTGTCACNTCNGAAGTTGATAAAGAATTTAAATTATTACATAAAGAGCTGAAGAATTATAATAAGGAGNTACTAGAAAAAAAGATAATAATTGCNGTAACAAAGTGTGATTTATTATCNGAAAAAGAATTGAAAGAAATGAAATTCAACTTAAAACAAGAAATAATTAAGATTTCAAGTGTAACTGGATATGGATTGGAAAATCTTAAGNATGCAATTTGGAAAAAAATTAATTTAAATAATTAATACTAGTCAAAATGTCATAAAGTATCTTTGGCAAACTTTTTGCAAATATNTAAAGTATGAATAAAANAAAATCAAAAAAAACTACTGACAGTAAGAAATCAGATAAATCAAAAGGCCTCAATATTGAGTTACAAGANACAAAAGATAANTATTTAAGGCTATATTCTGAATTTGAAAACTACCGAAGAAGAACATCCAAAGAAAAAATTGAGATGATAGATTCTGCNAACAAGGAACTTCTTTCAGATATACTTCCAGTTGTTGATGATTTTGAGAGNGCTTCTAAAGCTATTAAAAAAGAGGANGAGTCATATCTTGAGGGATTCAATTTAATTCNTCAAAAATTAATTANTACACTNGAAAAATATAATGTCAAGAAGATGGAAATTAAAAAAGGAGATANTTTTGATTCTGAGTACCATGAGGCAATTACAAGCACTCCATCAGAAAAAAAATATAAAGGAAAAATAATTGATGTTGTTGAGAATGGATATCATATAGGAGATAACATTCTGCGTTTTGCAAAAGTTGTAACTGGATCATAATGTCTAAAAGAGATTTCTACGAAATTTTAGGTGTAAATAAATCTTCTTCTCAAGAAGAAATAAAAAAAGCTTATAGAAAAGTTGCTATTAAATTTCACCCTGATAAAAACCCTGACGATAAAGCTGCTGAAGAAAAGTTTAAAGANGCTGCCGAAGCATATGAGGTTTTAAGTAACCCTGAAAAAAAGCAGAAATATGACAGATTTGGTCACGATGGACTTAGAGGAGGTCCTGGTGGNTTTTCAGGGGGAGGAATGAATGTTGAAGATATTTTTGAACAATTTGGAGATATTTTTGGAGGGGGTAGTCCTTTTGATAGTTTTTTTGGAGGGGGTAGTTCAAGACAAAGAAATAAAGGAACTAATTTAAGAATTAAGTTAAAATTAACAATTCAAGAAATAGCTACAGGAGTAGAAAAGAAGATTAAAGTCAAAAGGCTTGTTACTGCTCCAGGNGTTACATTTAAAACATGTGGAGTTTGTAATGGAACAGGTAAAGTAAGTAAAGTAGTAAATACTATGCTTGGACAAATGGTTTCCTCCTCTACATGTTACCAGTGTAATGGAAATGGAAAAACTATAGATAATAAACCACCAGGGGTAGATAGTACGGGACTTCAATTTAAAGAAGAAATTTTAAAAATAAATATACCCTCAGGAGTTGGAGATGGGATNCAATTATCAATGACTGGAAAAGGAAATGAATCTCCAGGTGGAGGTATATCAGGTGACTTATTAATATTAATTGAAGAAAAAGAAGATGATAATTTTAAGAGAGATGGTAATAATGTTGTTTANGATTTATATATCAATTTTGTAGATGCTGCAATAGGTAATGAGCTTGAGGTACCAACTCTCAATGGAAAAGTAAAAGTTAAGATACCACCTGGAACACAAAGTGGTAAAATTTTTAGGTTGAGAGGAAAAGGAATTAAGGATTTGAATACTTCAATTACAGGAGACCAGTTAATTCATGTTAATATTTGGACTCCAAAAAAATTAACATCAGAAGAAGAAAAGTTATTAATTCAATTAAAAAAATCTAAAAACTTTAAACCNAATCCTGGAAAAACAGAAAAAGGATTTTTCGATAGAGTAAGAGACTTCATGAGCTAATTTATATAGTTTTATATCTAGATAAATTTATTAGATTGAATATCTCAAACATCCAAAAAGAATTAACCTGGCTTACAATAANAACACTTCTTGTGTTTACAGTATCATTAGTTTATTTCTCTAATATGACCATTAAAGAAATAAAAGAAAGGGAAATTAAAACAATTGAAAGATATTCAAAATTTATAGAGCTTGTTGCAAATTCTGAAGTTGAATCTGCAAATTATTTTGTAGATGACATTCTAATTGAAAATAATTCGATACCAATAATTGTCACTGACAGTGATGGTAATATCATTGAATATAAAAATATTTCTGAACCATCTGAATCNAATCTTTTTGACCAATTAGGGTCTATGAAAAAAAGATATGAGCCAATTAAAATAAATATNTTAGATAAAGAAAGGAATGAAGTTGGATATCAGCTTATTTATTACAATAATTCTAAAATTCTTGATTTGCTAATTATTGCACCTTATTTTATTATATCNCTAACTTTTTTAATCTTACTATCAATCTATTTAATATCATTTTATTCAAATAAATCTGAGAGAGATAGATTATGGACTGGCCTTGCAAAAGAAACTGCACACCAGNTGGGAACACCCCTTTCTTCTTTAATTGGATGGAATGAGTATTTGAAATCAAAAAAAAAGGTTGATAAAGGATTTATAAGTAGTGAAATAGATAAAGATCTTAATCGACTTAAAATAATAACTGATAGATTTTCTACAATAGGTTCTAAGCCTTCCCTAATTGATACAGACATTAAAAAAACNATTATTGAATCGATCGATTATCTTAAAAGAAGAGTTTCACCAAATGTCAAAACAAAACTTAATTTAGAAACAGTAAATTATAATTTCAANAAACAATTATTTGGGTGGGTAATTGANAATTTATATAAAAATTCTATTGACGCNATCGGTAAAAATGGTANTGTAGAAATTAAATTATATGANGATAAAGATTCAGTAATTATTGATTTTATTGATGATGGTATTGGAATAAATAAATCAGATTTTTCAAAAATATTTAAACCTGGCTTTACAACAAAGGAAAGAGGATGGGGTTTAGGTTTAACTTTNGTAAATAGAATAATATCAGATTATCACAAGGGGAGAATATATGTTAAAAACTCTNTTAAAAATNTTGAAACTACAATAAGAATAGAATTAAAAAAATTTGATAAAAAAAGTTAATAATAACTTCATATATGACTTTGTTAAATTGTATTTATAATTTATTTTCGCAGTACTATAAATTTTAATTAANATACCTTATATAAATCATGTCAAATTCAGGAAAAATAACAGCTGTAATTGGTCCAGTNGTAGATGTATCTTTTGAAGATTCAAACNTNCCTAAAATTCTTAACGCTCTTGAAATTAATAAAGATGATGGGTCTACTCTTGTACTNGAGGTACAACAACACTTAGGTGAANATACAGTAAGAACTATCTCTATGTCAGGTACTGAAGGATTGAAAAGAGGTATGCCAGTAAAAGATCTAGGTCAACCTATTTCGATGCCTATTGGGGATGATATCAGAGGTAGGTTATTTAACGTTGTTGGTTCAGCGATAGATGGTATAGAAGATCCAAAAACAAAAGATAGATTACCTATTCATAGAGATGCTCCTAAATTTGAAGATTTATCTACATCTGCTGAGGTACTTTTTACTGGGATTAAGGTTATTGATTTAATTGAGCCTTATAATAAAGGAGGTAAAATTGGTCTTTTTGGTGGAGCAGGAGTTGGNAAAACCGTTCTTATTCAAGAATTAATTAATAATATAGCAAAGGCATATTCAGGTTTATCTGTTTTCGCCGGTGTTGGNGAGAGAACAAGAGAAGGNAATGACTTACTNAGAGAAATGATTGAAGCTGGAATTGTTGACTACGGAGAAAAGTTTATCGAGTCAATGGAAAAAGGTTCATGGGACCTCTCAAAAGTTGATAAAAAGAAACTGAAAGATTCAAAAGCTGCATTTGTTTTTGGNCAAATGAATGAACCTCCAGGTGCAAGAGCAAGAGTTGCATTATCCGGTTTAACTTTAGCAGAATACTTTAGAGATGGTGACGGAAAAGGTCAGGGAAGAGATATTCTTTTCTTTATTGATAANATTTTCAGGTTTACTCAAGCTGGATCAGANGTATCAGCACTTCTTGGAAGGATGCCTTCTGCAGTTGGATATCAACCTACTTTAGCTACTGAAATGGGTGCAATGCAAGAAAGAATTACGTCAACAAAGAAGGGNTCAATTACATCTGTTCAAGCTGTATATGTTCCTGCTGANGATTTAACAGATCCTGCACCAGCTACAACATTTGCCCACTTAGATGCTCAAAGTGTACTTTCAAGAAAATTAGCATCAATTGGGATTTATCCTTCTATTGATCCACTTGAATCTACATCTAGAATATTGACTGAAGAGGTGGTNGGATCAGAACACTANAACTGCGCACAAAGAGTTAAAGAATTACTTCAGAGATACAAAGAATTGCAAGATATTATCGCAATNTTAGGTATGGATGAACTATCTGAAGAAGATAAGCAAGTTGTTCATAGAGCTAGAAGAGTACAAAGGTTTTTATCTCAACCATTCCATGTTGCTGAACCATTCACTGGTGTAAAAGGTGAACTAGTTGATATAAAAGATACAATCAAAGGGTTTAATATGATTATGGATGGNGAATTAGATCATTTACCTGAAGCTGCATTTAACCTAAAAGGTACTATAGAACAAGCTATAGAAGCNGGAGAAAAGCTTTTAGAACAAGTAAAACAATCATAATATGTTCNTAGAAATATTATCTGCAGAAGAAAAGATATTCAGCGGAGAAGTAGATTCAATAATTTTTCCGGGGTCAGGCGGTCAATTTCAAATACTAAATAACCACGCACCTATAATTAGTTCACTAACNAAAGGCGAAATTAAATATAAAGAAAACTCAAAAGATGTAAGTTTGGCTGTAAATGGAGGTATTGTTGAGGTTCTAGATAATAAAGTCAGTGCACTTATTGAAAAATAACTGACATTCTGTCATATATAATTATTGGCATANTTCTTGTCNTATAAATAAGTAACATTTAAAATTTAAAAATTATGAGTAAAATAATTGGAATAGATTTAGGAACCACAAANTCATGTGTATCCGTAATGGAAGGTAATGAGCCAGTAGTTATACCAAATAGCGAAGGNAAAAGAACTACACCTTCTATAGTTGCATTTCTAGATGAAGGAAAAGGAGAAAGAAAAGTTGGTGATCCTGCAAAAAGACAGGCTATAACCAATCCAAAAAACACAATTAATTCTGTAAANAGATTTATGGGGAAAAAATTCTCTGATATCAATGAAGAAAAAAGAAACTTAGCNTATGAAGTTGAAAAAGGAACTAACGATACAGTAAGAGTAAAAATTGGGACAAGAAAATATACTCCACAAGAAATATCAGCAATGATATTACAAAAAATGAAATCTACTGCAGAGGATTATCTTGGATCTGAGGTAAAAGAAGCGGTAATTACTGTTCCTGCTTATTTTAATGATTCAGAGAGACAGGCAACCAAAGAAGCAGGGACAATTGCTGGTTTAGATGTCAAAAGAATTATTAATGAACCAACTGCTGCTGCGCTAGCTTATGGTTTAGATAAAAAAGATAAAGACTTAAAAATTGCTGTCTATGATTTAGGAGGAGGAACATTTGATATTTCTATTCTTGAATTAGGTGATGGAGTTTTTGAAGTAAAGTCTACTAACGGAGATGTTCATTTAGGTGGAGATGACTTTGATAGTGTACTTATTGATTGGTTAGCTGACGAATTTAATAAGGACGAAGGCATTGATTTAAGAAAAGATCCTATGGCATTACAGAGATTAAAAGAAGGTGCTGAAAAAGCTAAAATTGAATTATCTAGCTCATCATCAACTGAAATTAATCTTCCATATATAATGCCAGTTGATGGAGTTCCTAAACATTTAGTTAAAACACTATCTAGAGCTAAATTTGAACAATTGACTCAAAAATTAGTTGAAAGAACTTTAGAGCCATGTTCCAAAGCATTAAAAGACGCTAAAATGGGAGTTGGTGATATTGATGAGATAATATTAGTAGGAGGTTCAACAAGAATTCCAAAAATACAGGAAGAAGTAGAAAAATTCTTTAAAAAGAAGCCATCTAAAGGTGTAAATCCTGATGAGGTTGTAGCNGTTGGTGCCGCAATACAAGGTGGTGTATTAACAGGTGAGGTAAAAGATGTACTTCTTTTAGATGTAACACCTCTTTCACTAGGTATTGAAACTTTAAATGGAGTATTTACTAAATTAATTGAGTCTAATACTACAATACCTACTAAGAAATCTGAAACATTTTCTACAGCTGCTGATAATCAACCTGCTGTTGAAATTCATGTTTTACAAGGAGAAAGACCAATGGCAAAAGATAACAAGACGATTGGAAGATTTCACTTAGATGGAATTCCGCCCGCACCTAGAGGTGTACCACAGATAGAGGTTACATTCGATATAGATGCTAATGGTATTTTAAATGTTTCAGCTAAAGATAAGGGTACAGGAAAAGAACAAAACATTAGAATTGAAGCTTCTTCCGGACTAACTGAGGAAGAAATAAATAAAATGAAAGATGAAGCTAAAGCCAATGAGGATACAGATAAGAAAGAAAGAGAGAAGGTTGATAAGCTAAATACTGCAGATGGATTAATTTTTCAAACNGAAAAACAATTAAAGGAGTTTGGTGAAAAACTTTCTGAACCTAACAAAAAAGCAATTGAAGATTCTCTTGAAAAATTAAAGGCTGTTCACAAAGAACAAAAAATTGATGAAATTGATGGAGCGGTTGAGGCTTTAAATAAATCATGGGAAGCAGCAAGTCAGGAAATTTATAAGGCGACTCAAGAACAACAGGCAGCAAATGGTGGTGCTGGAGCTGATCCATCAGCTAAATCAGATGGACCAAAAGGTGATGGTGGGGATGATATATCCGACGTCGATTTTGAAGAAGTAAAAGACGAAAAGAAGTAATTTTTTCATTTTTTTTAAAATTTAATTAAAGGTTATACAAAAAATTGTATAACCTTTTTTTTTAATTAATTTAGTTACTAGTTATACAGTTTAAAATAAATAATAAAATACTTAAGAAATGAAAAAGTTTTTAATAGTCATATTAACAATTATTTCAATAAATGTTAGTGCACAAAATGACAACCTACCCTTTAAAGAACTTGGGGCCTATTCTGAGGAGTTTAGTCCTAATAATATAGTTGCTAGAATGATTGAAGGCCTGGGTTATAGATTCTACTGGGCTACAGAATCATTAACAGATAAAGACCTTAAATATAAACCAAGTGAAGATAGTAGATCTAGCTTACAAACCTTAGAACACATATATGGTTTAAGTGTATTTATTTTATACACTTTCGAAGGAAAAGAATATGATTTTTCACAAGATGAAATGACTTTTACAGAGTTAAGAAATGGTACATTAAAAAATTTAAAGATAGTTTATGATATGCTCAATGAAAATGCAGATATATCACAAATGCAAGTTAGATTAAACCTAAATGGTCAGAGTCTCGCTTTCCCGTTTTGGAATGCTATTAATGGTCCTATTTCTGATTCATTATGGCATACTGGTCAAATAGTTTCATTTAGAAGAGCAAGTGGAAATCCAATTAATCCTAAGGTTAACGTCTTTATAGGAAAAACAATGGAATAATATGAAGGCATCTCTAGATAAGGTAGTTAAAATTGCTGAAATCATAGGATCATTAGGAATTGTAATAAGCTTAATTTTTGTTTCAATTCAATATCAAAATAATTCATTAGCGCTTCAAACTTCAACAGCAAATTCAGTAAATGCAAATATTGCAGATTGGTACACTGCTTTTTTTGAAAACGCTGAGGCCTCAGAAGCATTTATGAAATTTGTTTCTGCCCCAGAATCTGTTACTCCATCAGAAAGGTTTAGAGCTATAATGAGACTTCATTCTCTCAATCTTCATTTGCAAAATGCGCTCTATCTTGAAGGAAAAGGGGTTTTAGATGAAAATTTAAGAAAAACAATATCTATGGCTGTTTATAGCGGTTTAGGTTCGCCAGGATTCTATGTTTTTTGGGAACAAAGGAAAGATATGTATACTGAGGAGTGGAGAAATTTTGTAGAGGATTTAATTCAATCTAAAAAAGATAGGAATGAAAATCTTGAAAAATTATTCAATGATAATGATAGTATAAACTAAAAATTACAATTACCAGGAGTTCTAGGAAAAGGAATTACATCTCTAATATTTTTCATACCAGTTATAAACTGAACCAGTCTTTCAAGTCCCAAGCCAAAACCAGAATGAACAACTGATCCAAATCTCCTAGTATCTAAATACCAACTCAGATCATCTTTAGAAATATGCATATCATCCATTCTCTTTGATAATTCACCTAGCCTTTCCTCTCTCTGAGATCCTCCTATTATTTCCCCAACAGAAGGGAAAAGTACGTCCATTGCTGCAACAGTTTTTTCATCATCATTTGATCTCATATAAAATGCCTTGATTTTTTTTGGGTAATCTCTGACAATAACTGGATTTTTAAAATGTTTTTCAACTAGATATCTTTCGTGTTCAGATTGAAAATCAATTCCCCACTCGTCAACTTTATATTCAAATTTATTTTTTTTATTAGGCTTTGAGTTTTTAAGTATGTCGAATGCTTCAGTGTATGTTATTCTATCAAATTTTTTGTTCAAAATACNAGATAACCTTTCAATTAGNGGAATTTCATTTCTTTGAATCTGAGGTAAAGATTTTTCTTCATTAATCTCTAAATTTTGAAGAAAAAGAAGATCATCTTCGCAATTTTCAAGAATATACTTTATTACNTATTTTAGCATATCTTCAGCTAAATCCATATTATCATTGATATCATAAAAAGCCATTTCAGGTTCAATCATCCAAAATTCAGCAAGATGTTTGGAAGTATTTGAATTCTCAGCACGAAATGTTGGTCCAAAAGTATAAACTTCAGAAAGAGCTAAAGCACCTAACTCAGCATTAAGCTGACCAGATACTGTTAAATTAACTTGCTTTGAAAAGAAATCATTTTTAAAGTCCAAATCTTTTTTATTTAAATCGAGAGATGTCACTTTAAACATTTCACCTGCACCTTCAGCATCTGATGAGGTTATTATAGGCGTATGAATGTTAAAAAATCCTCTATCATTAAAAAATTTATGGATTGAAAATATTACGGAGTGCCTTATCCTAAATATTGCACTAAATGTATTTGTTCTTGGTCTTAAATGAGCAACATCTCTGAGAAATTCAAAAGTATGTCTTTTTGGTTGAATTGGATATTCATCAGGATGAGCTTTTCCTAATATCTCTACTTTGGAGGCAAGAATTTCAAATTTTTGATTTTTACCTTCACTTTTTAAAAGCTTACCTACAACAGAAAGAGAACAACCTGTTGATATTTCATCTATAAATGATTCCGTAAAATCACTCATTTCAAAAACAATTTGGAGATTATTTATTGTTGAACCATCATTTAATGACACAAAAGACACATTTTTACTTTGTCTCTTTGTCCTTACCCAGCCAGAAACGTGAACTTCAGTTTCATTGTGACTGTCATTTATAGAAATAATTTTGGTTCTTTTTAGTCTCATACTAAATAAGAGGTAAAAAAAGTATAATTTAATCTTATTTCAAAGAATAGAGTAATTATAATAAATTTGTAATTCAAATATTTTTTAATGCAAAAGTTACAACTTAGACAAAATCAATCCCAAAAGCTTTCTCCTCAACAAATTCAGTTTATAAAACTATTACAATTATCCAATTCTAATATTGAGGCAGAAATTAAAAAAGAAATTGAAGAAAACCCTGCGCTTGAGGAAAATGAAAAAAACGAAAATATAGATATAGTTAACAGAGAAAATTACAATTACTATCAAAAATCAAATAACGAAAATTCAAATTTCAATAGAGAAGAAAATATATCAAATACAGAATCATTTAGAGAAAATCTAATTTCTCAGCTTAATTACCAGAAGTTAGATAAAGGCGAGAATATAATTGCAAATCAAATTATAGGAACATTAGATAATGATGGATACTTAAGAAGAGATATTGAGTCAATAATTGATGATATTGCTTTTGCTGAAAACATTGAATTTAAAAATTCAGACATAGAAAAAGTACTTTTAAAAATTCAAAAACTTGAACCAGCTGGTATAGCTGCAAGAAATTTAGAAGAATGTTTAATTCTTCAAATTGATTCGATTNAAGANCCTACTCAAAATCAATTACTAGCAAAAAAAATTATTCNTGAGAATTTTAAAGAATTTACTAATAAAAAATTTGATGTCATTTATNAAAAGTATGATCATCCAAAAAATATAATAAATAATGCTTTTGATTATATCAAAACCCTAAACCCTAAACCATCTGGAGGACTTGAAGATTCTAATCTTACCGAATTTTTAATTCCTGATTTTATTGTAAAAAAAGATAATAATGAATTTATAGTTGAATTAGCATCTGGAAATAAACCATTAAATATTAATAAAAATTACATTTCTATTTATGATGAATTAAAAAATAAAAAAAATAAAGACAATGAATCTAAAGAATCATTTGATTTTATTAAGAGTAAATTAGAAAAAGCACAATGGTTTGTTGAAGCTTTAAATCAAAGAAACAACACATTACTTAAAACAATGAACACAATCGTTAAAATTCAGAAAAGATTTTTTAATGATGGAGATGAAAATGATTTGAAACCAATGATATTAAAAGATATTGCTGAAATTATTAAAATGGATATTTCTACAGTTAGTAGAATCGTAAAAAGTAAAAATGTTCAAACTGATTATGGAATTTTTCCTCTTCGATATTTTTTCTCTGAATCAACAATTAAAAAGGGAGATGATTTAGTAAGTAGTAAAATTGTAAAAAATTATTTATCAGATCTAATAGAAAATGAAGATAAATCATCACCATATTCAGATGATCAACTAGAGAAAATACTAAAAAAAGAGGGCTATGATGTTGCAAGAAGGACTGTAGCTAAATATAGAGAACAGTTAAATATCCCTGTAGCGAGATTGAGAAAAGAATATTAAAAAATAGAAAAAGATATTCCTACCTTGTTAATATTCGGATTTACATTTTCATATATTGGCAAAGAATTATCATCGAATAAATTAGAGATATATCTTTTATAATAAATATGAAAATTTCCAACTCCTATCTGGAAAGAAAGACCATATTTTAAGTCATTGATTCCAAAATCTTTTTTATTCTTAACTAGGTTAGCTGAATTATTAATTGTTTGTTTCAATTTTGTAGAAGAATTAAGTAATAATCCAATTTCACCACCAAAACCAATAAAAAACCTTCTCTTATCATAGGAACCTGAACCAAAATAATATCTAAAATCCAAAGGAACTACAAGGTATGTTGATTTTAATGAGTTTTTATCTGGAGAGAAAGAAAGGGTATCAATTATTATATTTCGATTACCATCAACATCAAAGGATTCAGAAAGAATAACATCATTTGAAAATGACAGCCTATCATTTGAAATTCCAATACCAGGATTAAATGAAAAGTCTTTACTTAAAAATAGAGGTTTTGAATAATATAAATCTAGTGAACGAGATGGAAATAGATCCGACTTTAAAGAATGTCCTTTATTCTCGACAAGAGTAAAACCAAAGTCAAGTTTTAAGTATCCTGGCAAATTAAAATTTGATTCTAAATTAATTTTATTTTCGGATGAACTTTGGGCAAAAGAACTGAACTGGAAAAATATAAATACTNCTAATATTCTCGTGTATANTTTCATGACGGCAAATATATGTGATTATATTCTATATTCTAAATAATAAGAAAAGCTACTTGTTATTAATTGTTAAATTTGCGCTAATGGACTCGTAGCTTAACTGGATAGAGCACCTGGTTACGGCCCAGGAGGTTGGGGGTTCGACTCCCTCCGAGTTCACATATTTCTAACTCAACTNTTAGTTGGGATTGATNAATTAAGCATTATCTTCATCATAGATAAAGCTGATTCTTTCCCAATTAATTGAATCCTATCTCGTGGTGTATTATCTCCAATTTCATATACAATTCCAACAGCTTTATGTGCATTAAGAAACCATCCTTTTGAAACAGGTTGCTTACTTACACTTGGCTGCTCATTAACTTCATAATNAGGAATGTTTTCTTCTAAACTAGAAAACCAATTATCAAGAAAATAAGGCATTGAGGTTGAAGCTCTTTCCTCATTTGTATAAAAAACATCATAAAATGTTGAATGAAAATCAATACCTAAAACNAGTTGTGAATTGTTATCTTTTAAGGTTTTTGAAATAAAATCCACTGTAGTTTTAATTTCTTTCTGGTTGTAAGCTGACCAATCTCTATTTAAATCAATCCCACCAGCATTATGTCTCCAATGCCCAAGATCAACACCATCTGGATTCATTAGTGGAAATGCTAAAACCCTAAATTTTTCCAAAAAGGCAGATGAAAGATCACTTTCATCAAGGATTGTAGATAAATATGATTTAAAAGCGAGATATCCCGTCACTTCAGGAGGGTGTTGTCTTGTAATTAACACAACNACAGGCTTTTCTCTAGGGTTACCTTTATTAATATCTATCACCATAAATGGTCTTTTAAGTTTTGATTTTCCAATCTTATTAAAACTTACATAATTCTCCTTCCCATCAATAACTTCATTAACCCAACTATAAACAATTTCACTGTTATTTAATTCTTGGCCAGAAACAATAATTGGTTTATTATCTAAACTAAGTTTAAGNATANGTTTATTATTTAATTCCTGAAAAGAGGTCGAGTCTGATATTAACCANTTTCCATCTGATAATATTTTAGGAANATATCTATGCTTATACCCTTCNGGATAATTAAATTCAAGTACTATTTTTTTTGGAGTTCTGCTCCATACCTCAAAGGCATAAAATGGACTTGGATTAATAGGTTGATTTTCTGGGAGAATTGATATGATAAAAGAAGTATCATTTTTTTTAATAACATTATTTAATCTAGCGCCTAGAAAATCATTTGAAAAATAAACACCAGCTTGTTCAAAAGAAAATGTTTTTTTCTCCTGTATACTAATTCTTTTATTTTTAGTATCAACNGGATCCTCAAATAAAATTTTTGGAGTAGTAACACACCCTCCAATAAAAATGTAGATAANNAAGATGCTTTTATAAAAGAGTGGATAAAAATTCATTTTTAATTATTTTTTAAGACTGACTGAAGCTCTTTATATTTTTCAATAGCAGATTCAATGGATAAATGAAAAGATTTTTCTAGTTCTAATTTAATTGANTTTGTAAAAACAATATTTTTAGAAAATTTTAAATAAAAATCTTCAGGATCTATACCCTTCTTTACATTTGTTATTAAAGTAGAATTAATTTCNAGACCCTCAATTGGAATTANACAAATAACAGGATCATANTCTAATAACCCAACCTCTATTTTTTGATTTGTGATATTATCAAATGCAATAGGNATATTAATTTTTTCTCTATTATTAAAGAAAAATATTTTATCCTGTTTAACTGAAGAAAATATTGTGAACTTTGATGGCTTTGCTTCCTCAAGATTTAACATTATTAAATCATTGTTCAAGGAATATTCTACAAATGTACTTTGAGCAGTCTTAATATCATCTTTTTTACTTGTACTCGAGGATTTTTTTCCTCCTACGCTAGATGAAGATTCTGAATCAACTTTAGCAGCACCACCACTATCTACATATGCAGATGATGAAAGAGGAGGAGGAGCATTAGATCCTACATCATCAATTTCATCAGTCTTATCAGTAACTAAATTTAAATTATTTGTACTAATTTTTGTTTCTGACTTCACGTATGAAGCTACATAGTATAGAGGTTTCTGTGCTTTATTTTTTAGTATAAACTTTATATTATAGGTGTTTTTTTTCTTTGTTTCCTCNACAAGATTAAANACATACTCTACACTAATATTTTCGTTCTCAATCAATTTATTTTGATCANATAAAGNAAAAATTAAAAACAGTGACTTAATAAATACAGTTATCATANATACAATCTTATAAAGATTCAAAAAAAATTCAAAATTGATTTGAAGTAGAGTTAAAGAATATATTTTGTATTAATTTTAATTTGTATGAAAATAAGGNAATTTTTTTTAGTTATTATATTTCTTATAGGATGTGCTGATAAAGAAATCAATAANAAAATAATTATTGAAAATATAAAAGCTGATANTTTAAATGGAGGATTAATTTTNCCAGGAGGTTTTGAATCANTAGTGGTTACGGAAGGAGTTGGCCCTTCTAGACATTTAGCNGTAAATAATAATGGGGATATTTATGTAAAACTTAGGACNGCAACTGGAAGAAATGGTAATGTTGCCTTGAGAGATACAAATGGTGATGGAAAAGCAGATATAATTGAANGATTTGGAGATTATCCTAATGATGGAAAATTTGGAACAGAAATGAAGATAAATGAAGGATACCTATACTATAGCTCTGAACTAGTAGTATATCGTCAAAAACTATCAGAAAATCAATTAATCCCTATCGGAANACCAGAAATAATAGTAGTTGATCCCTATCCAATAAGATGGCATAANGCGAAATCATTAGCNTTTGATAAAAATGATAATATTTATGTCACATTTAGTGCACCCACAAANGCTTGTGAAGATTGGGACTCAAAGCCAAATACATATTCTACAAGAGATGTTAAAGGTCAATATCCTTGTGAACAANTAGATATCCTTGCAGGAATATGGAAATTCAATAAGAATACATTAGGCCAAGATATTTCNGATGGAGAGAGATACGCAACTGGAATAAGAAGTGTCGTAGGATTGACATGGAATAATTTAACTAATAGTCTTTATGGTGTAAATCACGGAAGNGATTTTCTATATAATCATGCTCCACAATTTTATTCAGAATGGGACAATGCCATATTACCTGCTGAAGAATTTATGAAAATTAGTGAAGGTGANGATTTCGGATGGCCATACACCTATTATAATCAGTTTAAAAATGAGAGAATAATTGCACCAGAATACGGAGGAGACAGTAATAAAAAAGCTNCTNAATCTTATGCAAATCCTATTATGGGATTACCTGCACANTGGGCACCAAATGATCTTNTATTTTATACTGGAAATCAATTTCCNGAAAGATATAAGAANGGAGCATTTATTGCATTTCATGGGTCAACAAATAGAGTACCATATCCACAAGCTGGATATGTNGTTGGATTTATCCCATTTAAGGAAGGTAAGCCTAATGGAGANTTAGAAATTTTTGCNGATGGATTTGCAGGAAAAGAAATATTNGTTGATATGGAAGANGCAAAATATAGACCTATGGGTTTAGCTCAAGGTCCTGACGGATCACTATTCATATCAGANTCAAAAAAAGGTAAAATTTGGAGAGTATTTTTTTCTGGAGATAGAAATAACTTTGGAGAGAAAGAGTTAGATTCTATGGTTAAGAGAGAAGAAAGAAGTTACACTAAAATACCTGATAAAATAAATGATAGAATAGAATAAATTAATTAGTTTTTTTATAAGAACTAATTATTTTATCAACAATTTCTGGATTTAATAAAGTTGAAATATCTCCAAAATTATTAAACTCATTTGAAGCGATTTTTCGCAAAATTCTTCTCATAATTTTACCTGATCTTGTTTTTGGCAACCCAGGAACTATTAAAATTTTATCCGGTTTTGCAATAGGTCCGATATGATTTGAGACAGTTTTTCTAATAGAGTCAAAATAATCTGTTTTTTCACTTTCATTATTTATTATAACAAACCCAAATATACCTTGACCTTTAATTTCGTGTGGATATCCAACAACAGCAGATTCAACTACATCACTATTTTGGTTAATAGCATCTTCAACCTCAGCAGTTCCAATCCTATGTCCAGAAACGTTTATTACATCATCAACTCTTCCTAAAATTCTATACATACCATTCTCATCTCTTTTTGCACCATCGCCTGTAAAATAGAAACCTTTAAAGGTAGAAAAATAAGTTTCCTTACATCTCTTGTGATCACCGTACGTGGTTCTTAAGATAGATGGCCAAGGAAACTTAATACATAAATTTCCTTCTATATTATTCTCTAAAATTTCATTACCATCGTTATCTAGNAGGACTGGCTGTATTCCAGGTAACGGTAAAGTTGCATATGTTGGTTTACATTCNATAATATTTGGAAGTGGTGATATCATAATACCACCAGTTTCTGTCTGCCACCATGTATCAACTATCGGACAATTNTTTTTACCTANCTTTTCATTATACCAATTCCAAGCTTCCTCATTGATTGGTTCACCAACCGATCCAATAACTTTGAGGGANGAAAGGTCTGATTTTTCTAAAAATTTCTCTCCAAAAGATTGCAATGCTCTTATTGCNGTTGGAGCTGTATAAAANTGATTAACATTATATTTATCNATAATATTCCAAAATCTTGAAGCATCTGGATATGTAGGAACCCCTTCAAANATAATNGTTTTTGCTCCTTTTANNAGAGGACCATAAACTATATAACTATGACCAGTAATCCATCCTACATCTGCAGTGCACCAGTATGTATCTCCATCTTTATACTGAAATACATTTTCAAAAGTAAAATGTGTATATATCATNTAACCNGCACATGTGTGNACAACACCTTTTGGTTTTCCCGTTGACCCNGAAGTATATAAAATAAACAATANATCTTCGGAATTCATTTCAACAGCTGAACAATAATCTTCTACATTTTTAACTTCTTCATGATACCAATAATCTCTCCCTTTCATCATTTCAACATTACCTGAAGTTCTTCTAACAGTTAAAATACTTTTAANTGAAGGACAACTTTTTACAGCTTCATCAACTACAGCTTTAACAGGAACTNTTTTATTTCCTCTAAAATTTCCATCAGAAGTTATAACAACTTTAGCCTCACAATCATTAATTCTATCAGACAATGAATTAGCACTAAATCCAGCAAAAACAACAGAATGAACAGCNCCTATCCTTGCGCAAGCAAGCATTGAAATTGCAGCCTCTGGAATCATAGGAATATATATAATTACTCNATCACCTTTTTTAACTCCTAACTTTTTTAGAACATTTGCAAAGCGACAGACCTCCTCGAANAACTGTCCATAGGTAAATGATTTCTCTTTATCATTTGGTTCATTTGGTTCCCATACAATAGCAGTTTGATTTTTTTTATCTTGATTTCTTTCGAAAATATTTTCAGTAATATTTAAACTACCATCTTGAAACCACTTGANATCAGGAGATTCAAAATTCCAATCTAAGATTTTAGTTGCTTTTTTTCTCCAAATAAATTGNTCGGAATAATCATTCCAAAACTTTTCTGGATCACTTACACTTAAATTATATTGCTTNTGATAGTCTTCTAGAGTTTTAATCATATTTCAATTTATGAAAAATTATAAAAGTTCATTAGCTAAATTCGCAAGATCTGATCTTTCACCTTTTTTAAGTGTTATNTGAGAGTATAGTTTTTGTCCTTTAAGCTTATCAATTAAATANGAAAGACCATTACTTTGAGAGTCAAGATAAGGNGTGTCAATTTGATTAATATCTCCAGCAAAAACAATTTTTGTATTTTCTCCAGCTCGAGATATTATAGTTTTTATCTCATGTGGAGTGAGATTTTGAGCTTCATCAACAATAAANAAAATATTTGAAAAACTTCTACCCCTTATATAAGCTAAAGGCTGAATAACAAGCTTCTCTGATTCAATCATATTTTTTAGTATTTTAAATTCTTTAGAGGTCTGCTTATACTGATTCTGGATATATTTAAAATTATCCCATAAAGGTTCCATATATGGATTAATCTTTGAGTTAATATCTCCAGGTAAATACCCNATATCTTTATTGCCNAGTGGTACAATAGGCCTTGCTACAAATATTTGTTTATAATTTCTTCGCTGAGATATTGCAGATGCTAATGCTAAAAGAGTTTTACCTGTTCCTGCAACTCCATTAATAGAAACTAAAGAAACATTNTCATTTAATAAAGAATGAATTGCAAAGGCTTGCTCAGCATTTCTTGGTTTAATTCCGGAGATTGTTGTCTTCTCTACTCTATTNATTGTTTGTTTATCANTATCATAATATACGAGAGCTGATTTATTAGAATCTTTTAATACATAATANGAATTATCTATGAGCTTTTTTCTAGGAAAAATATCTTTTTTATCGATNGAGTTACTTNCATAAACTTTATCAATAATAGNAGGNTTAACATTTTCAATTATTTTCTCTTCTAGATCTAANGAATTTAAATTTTCAATTTTACCAGTTAAATAATCCTCTGCCTTTAGATTTAGAGATTTAGCTTTTAATCTTAAGTTAATATCCTTTGAGACAAGAGTGACAATTTTATTTTTTTCCTCTTTTTGTAAGTTTAATGCTGAGTCTAAAATTTTATGATCATTTATATCATCATTAAAAATATTATTTTTTGTTTTCTGATTAACAAGAATTTTAAATTTACCTTTTGTTTTACCATTTAATGGAATCCAATCNTTAAGCATTTTATCAATAGAGAGTTTATCTATCATTCTAATAAATTCTCTTGCTTCAAAATTTAAGGTATCGTTTCCCTTTTTCATTTGATCAAGTTCTTCTAAAACTGTTATCGGGATTCCAATATCATTCTCTTCAAAATTCATGATAGAATCATGAGAATATAAGATCACTGATGTATCAAGAACATATATTTTTTTCTTTTTCTGTGACACTATCCTTTATTTAAAATGTTTTTATAAAACTCAACATATTTTGGTAATATTATATTTATATCATAATTATTTGCAATTCTAAGTGCATTTTCCTTAAAACCACTTAGATTTTTTTTATCTAAAACTTTTATCGCTTTCTCTGACATAGAATTAACATCACCTATATCACATGTANAACCAGATATCCCCTCCTCAACTAATTCAGGTAACCCTCCAGCATTAGAAGAAATTACTGGAACTGAAGAAGCCATTGCCTCTAAGGCAGATAATCCAAANCTTTCTTTTTCNGATGTTAAAAGAAATAAATCAGCTTTATAAAGCACGGTTTCTACATCTGGAATTTTTCCAATAAACATAACATCTCTTAAGGAACANAAAGATCTTGTAAGNGACTCAATGTTTGCTCTTTCCGGACCATCACCAATCATTATTAATTTGGAAGGAATTTCTTTATTTATCTTACAGAAGACATTAATTACATCTTGAATTCTTTTTACCTTTCTAAAATTAGACGTATGAATTAACAACCTTTCNCCTTTTGGNCATANCTTACTCCTATATGGGTTTCTTTTAACTTTAGAATACTTTTCAATATCAATAAAATTTGGAATGANGTTTATATTATTTGTTATACTAAAAAGATTAATTGTTTCTTCTTTTAGACTATTTGAAACAGCAGTTACCCCATCAGAGTTATTTATTGAATAATTAATGACTGGTTTACAAGAAGGATCCTTACCAACTAAAGTTATATCTGTTCCATGTAAAGTGGTAATTACAGGGATCTTAATTCCCATTGATTTTAAAATTTCTTTTGCTAACAGTGCAGAGGATGCATGAGGAATTGCGTAGTGTACATGAATCAAATCAAGTTTCTCAAATTGAACTATTTCNACAAGCTTGCTTGTTAAAGAAGTTTCGTAAGGAGGNTATTCAAAAAGAGGGTAATTTTTAATTGACACCTCATGNTAAAATAAATTGTCACTAAAAATATTNANTCTTGCTGGCTGAGCATATGATATAAAATGNACAGTATTTCCTGTTTCAGATAGAGCTTTCCCAAGTTCAGTTGCAACAACACCACTTCCTCCAAATGTTGGGTAACAGACAATACCTATNTTCATATAAGATGTAATTTATTTTTTATAAGAAAATGTAAACATTCCCTTATAAATTCACTATTACTAAATTAACAATTTTTCAATCTATCTTTATGCAATAATTAATTTGATTTACTAGATATGAGACTTCCTTCATTTATTAAATTACCTAATAATAGAAAATTTAAATTTTCTGCAAGACATTATGATCCAGTTAAAGATGATTTAGATCAGAGAATATCAAAATCAAAGAATANTAAAAAAAAATACTTTAAAAGGAATAGANAATCATCTGAAGTTAGTGCCTCAAANCTTCAACTATTCATAGCCTTTCTTCTTTCTTTTTTAATATTTGGGTGGCTNTATGTTGGAAACACCATTTTTATCTCTTTCCTTTTAATACCTTTGTGGTTCTTTTATAAAAAAATATCCAAAAGTTGATATGAGCATTATTNCCCAACTANCCAAATCTGTAGCAAATCAAATTGCTGCTGGAGAAGTAATTCAAAGGCCNTCATCAATAATTAAAGAATTAATTGAAAATAGTATTGANGCTAATGCNAAAAACATAAAAGTAATAATTAAAGATGCAGGGAAACANTCTGTTACAGTTATAGATGACGGTATCGGCATGACAAAAGAAGATGCAATAAANTGTTTTGGTAGACATTCAACATCAAAATTATCGAAGNCTGAAGATCTATTCAAAATTAAAACTATGGGATTTNGAGGTGAAGCGCTTGCCTCAATNGCAGCTGTATCTGAAATTATATTNAAGACAAAAACTGAATCTGACAANATTGGTCAACAAGTTTTAGTAAAAGATTCTAAAATAGTTGANCAAAAAGAAATCAGTTTTCAAAAGGGAACTAGTATTAATGCTAAAAATTTATTTTATAATATTCCAGCTAGAAGAAATTTTTTAAAATCAAACAATCTTGAAATTAAATATATAATTGACGAATTTATAAGATGTGCTATTGCTNACCCTGAAATTTCTTTCTCACTAATAAATGAAGAANNTGAAATATATAANCTTAAAAGCTCAAATCTTAAGAAAAGAATAATTTCTGTTTTTAAAAAGAGCTATGAAAAAAATTTGATTGAATGCGAGGAAAAATANGGTGCTATTACAATTAATGGTTTTATTGGAAAGCCTGAAAACACAAAAAAAACAAGAGGAGAACAATTTATATATGTAAATCATAGATTTATAAAAAGTCCTTATTTAAATCATGCAATTACTAACAGTTATGAAGGAATGATCGAAGAAAAAAAATTTCCTTTTTATGTATTATTTATATCCATAAACACAGACCTAGTTGATATAAATATCCATCCTACAAAAACTGAAATAAAGTTTGAGGATGAGAAACTCATTTATAACCTAGTAAAATCATCAGTAAATAAATCATTGGAAAAATTTAATATATCTCCATCTCTTGATTTTGATGCAGATATAAACTTCAAAGAAAATATTGGCTTTCAAATTAGTTCAAAAGAAAGTAAAAATATTAATGAATCTTATTCGAATAAAAAGAAAGATTGGGAAAAAATTTTTGAGAATGTAAAGGTAGAAAACTCAGATAAAATGTTATTTGAGAATACATCATCTATCGAGAATGAAAATAAACCAGTACAGTTTCTAGAAAACTTTATATTTAAACAAGTAGGTGAAAAACTATTAATATTTAACCATAAATACTGTCAACAAAGAATCCTTTATGAAAAGTATAAAAATTCAAATATAAAATCTTTTACTAACACTCAACAAAGCTTATTTCCTCAGTATATAGAATTTAATAAGTCTGATTTTAAAGTTATTCAAGAGATAATAGATGACATAAAATCAATTGGATTTAATATTGATTTTTTTGGCAAAAACTCNATAGTTGTTAATGGAATACCTAATGGATTAGATGATATTAATGAGAAAGAAATGATAGAAAGTTTTGTTGAAGAAATAAAAAATAATAATTCTGATATTAAATCAGAAAATAGAGATTTGATTATCAAGTCATTTTCTAAAAAAGCTAAAATTATTAATAATAAGAACTTGAGTGAGGTAGAAATGAATTTAATTATAGATCGATTGTTTGCATGTAAAAACTCAAAGTATTCACCTGATGGGAAACAAAATTACATCGAATTAGGTATTGATAAAGTAGAAAATTTATTTTAATGTTTAATCTTACTCCAGCTGCAAAAAATATATTAATAATTAATGGAATTATTTTCATTTTAACAAGTGGTTTTATAATCGAATCGTTTGGATTAAGATATATTCTTTCAGATAATTTTAAGCCATATCAATTCCTCACATATATGTGGATTCATGCAGGCTTCGGACATCTATTTAGTAATATGTTTGCTGTAATTATTTTTGCTCCTATTCTTGAAAGAGTATGGGGTTCAAGGAAATTTTTCATATTTTATTTANTTACAGGAGTTGGTGCTGGAATTCTATATTCTGGAGTAAATTTTTTTGAAAATTATTCATTAGAGACAAAAGTTAAAACNTATCAGCAAAATCCAAACCCAGAAAATTTTAGAAAGTTTATTTTAGAAAACTCAAAAGAATATTATAATCAATTATATGATTTTATATCTGGTTACTCAGAAAATCCTAATAATGAAGAATATATAAGAGAAAGTATAAGTATTAGTAATACTATTCTTAAAAATAATAATGACATACCAATGGTTGGAGCTTCNGGTGCTGTATTTGGTATTTTACTTGCCTTTGCAATGTTGTTTCCTAATATGCAGCTNATGCTATTAATTCCACCAATACCAATTAAAGCAAAATATTTAGTATTAGTTTATGGGTTTTATGAAATATGGAGCGAATTTAATAGAATGCCTGGGGATAATGTTGCTCATTTAGCTCACCTTGGAGGTATGTTAATTGCCTATATTATCCTTCGATACTGGAAAAATAAATACGGAACTTACTACTNATGGCAAATTTTATAATTGAAGATTTTAAGAACGCATGGAGTAAAGATGATAATGGTCTAGTTAAAATCATATTAATCAATGTTATTGTTTTTGTTGTATTAAGTATTTTGGAAGTTTTTATAACTCTTTCTGGNGGGGGTACCATTTTCAAAACATTTGTAAATAAGCTAATGCTACCTGCTGCATTTACTACTTTTATTTTACAACCTTGGTCGTTAATATCCTACTTTTTTTTACATCTAAGCTTTGGCCATATTTTATGGAATATGCTTTTCTTGTATTGGTTTGGTAAAATCATTCATGATAATATTGGAAACAATGCTGTTATATCATTATATGTTCTTGGTGGTATAATTGGAGGCCTATCTTATATGGCACTTTTTAATATAATTCCTTTTTATGGAGATAGAGTATCAGACTCATTAATGTTAGGAGCATCCGCTGGAGTATTTAGTATTGTCGCAGGTTCAGCTACTTTATTACCTAACTATACTTTCTATTTACTATTCCTAGGACCTGTTAGGATTAAGTATATAGCTTTATTTTATATTCTTCTTTCGTTCTTAGATGTAACTGGATCGAATGCTGGGGGAGAAATTGCTCACCTTGGTGGAGCATTGATAGGTTACCTTTTCATAAGACAACTTCAAAATGGAATAAACATGGGAGAAGGAATAATTAAAATTATAAATATTTTTAATAAAAAAAGCTCATCAAAAATAAAACAAGATCCACCTNTNAATGACGAAGTAAAGCCAGATATATCTCAAGACGAAATTGATAAAATACTAGANAAAATNTCNGANAGTGGATACTCTAGTCTCTCAAAAAAAGAAAAAGAGAAACTTTTTAATGCTAGTAAAAAATGAAACTGTATTTTTTAATCATAATTTTAATTTTTGGATGTACAAATACTAATGAATCTAATGAAATTAAAAATATAAAACTAGATGAAAGTCTAGCATCAGAATTAGTTTCACTATCAACCAAATGCGTAGACAAAAAATATCCATATAAAATTGGATATAGATTTGTTAATAAAGATTGGATAAAACCACACTATGAAATAACCCCTTCTTTTTATGGGTGCTGGGACTGGCATTCAGCAGTTCACGGTCATTGGGCTATGGTTAAAATATTAAAAGATTTTCCAGAACTATCTGAGAGAGACTTAATTTTAAATAAACTTGAAAAAAATCTAAGCAAAGAAAATCTAAGCAAAGAACTTGAGTTTTTTAAACAAGATTTTGCAAAAGGTTTTGAAAGAACATACGGTTGGGCATGGTTAATGAAACTATATTCAGAGCTTTTGACATGGGATAATACTAATGCAAAAATATGGGCTTCAAATATGAAACCATTAGTTGATTTACTTAGTAAAAGAACCATTGATTTTTTAGATAAATTATCAACACCGTTAAGACCAGGAACACATGCAAATACTGCCTTTTCTTTTTCATTAATGATAGAATATGCATTAGTTGC
>NZWZ01000031.1 GCA_002701745.1 Flammeovirgaceae bacterium | reverse complement strand
AGATAAGTTTTCTAATTCAATTTTATTATNAGATAAAGATTTAATAATTAATAGTCTATTGCTTTCACTTTTTGATGAATTTAAATTTATTTCAATCNCAGANGGAGATTCTATGAAAGAAAGCTTGTAATTAATCATCACAGCTCTGATTATAATATTCTAAACTTTCGTTAATTAAATCAGGTTCAATAGTTATATCATAATCACATGAACCAATACCTACTAAAAGACTTGATCTAATATTTTGAGATATGTTTTTCTTATCATGNTAGGTNTTTTTAATTATAGTATTAAAGAAATCTAACTTGGGAAGATCATAAACTCTCAAAATATATTTAGTAATTATCTCAAGATCATCTTTATNNATTTTTTTATGTTGATTTGAAATGAAAGCCTCACATATCATCCCTATTGCAATAGCTTCACCATGAAGTAATTTATTTTTTTTATCTAGGTAGGTGGTTTCAATTGCATGACCAATTGTATGTCCAAAATTTAATATTTTTCTAAGACCAGATTCTTTTAAATCCTTACTAACAACNTCAGATTTAATTGATATNGAATGCTTAACAATTTCATCCCAATCACTATCATTCCATTCTTTTTTNGAAATTTTATCAAACATAGCTCTGTCTCTTATCAGGCAATGTTTAATCACTTCAGCAAATCCAGATCTAAGNTCTCTTTCGGATAATGTTTGTAAAAAAATTNTATCAATAATTACACTATTAGGCTCTCTAAATACCCCAATTATATTTTTTAAATTTTGAAAATCTACTCCTAACTTTCCTCCAACACTTGCATCGACTTGAGATAATAAAGTAGTAGGGATATTTATAAAATCAATTCCTCTCATATATGTAGAGGCAACAAAACCTCCNAAATCACATATTACACCACCTCCAANATTTATTAGCAGGGAATTTCTGTCAAATTTAAGGTTAATAAGTTCTTCCCATACCTTTTCACAGGTAGATAAGCTTTTATTTTCCTCTCCTTCTTCAATTGTAATCGTATGNTAATCAAATTTATGATTTTCTAGTATTCGATTAAGACAGTATTTTGATGAGTTATTNTCGGATAAAAATCCAATTTTCGAAAAATTATTTTCACTTATATACTGAGAAAGAATTTTTCCTGCATTGNCAATCTTAATATGATTTGGAATCATATTTTAAAATTAGCCTTTTTTCTATTTATAATTTTATTTTGAACATTAATAGAACCTAAGTGAATAACTTTATATAAGTCTTCTATAAAGTCCTTATCTAATCCTTTTTCGATAGCCCAATCAAGTCTAGACTTAAAAATTTCATTCCATCTATCAACTTGGAAGGTAGTAAGATCTGTTTCTTTCTTAAACTCACCAATTTTCTCAACTAAGGCAATTCTTTTAGCAATAACATCTACTATTTCTTTATCAACTTCATCAATACTTTCTCTTATTTCATTTAGTAAATGTTTATAAGATTTGTCATCTTCTTTTGAACTCTTAACTTTTAAATCTGATTTCATTTTAGATAAAACCTCTGGNGTTACTTGTTGTTTAGCATCACTCCAAGCATTATCAGGATCAATATGCGACTCAATTATAAGCCCGTCATAACCTAAGTCAAGTGCCTTCTGAGATGTCTCAAAAATCATATCTCTATTTCCACATATATGAGATGGATCACAGATAACTGGAAGGTTAGGTAGATTACTTTTTAAATCAATAGCGATCTTCCATAATGGAACATATCTGTATTTTGAGCTTCCCGTCATGGAGAATCCTCTATGAATAGCTCCCAATTTTGTGATACCAGCCTTGTTAATTCTTTCTAGTGCACCCATCCACAATGATAAATCTGGGTTGATAGGATTTTTAACAAGTATTGGCGTATCTGTTCCTTTCACTGCATCTGCAATTTCTTGAACTGAGAATGGATTGACAGTTGTTCTAGCACCTATCCATAGGATATCAATGCCATACTTTAAAGATAAATCAATGTGATTGGTGTTAGCTACTTCTACTGCAAACTGAACATCTAGTTCTTTTTTTATATCAGAGATCCATTTTAAAGCTTCCTCGCCATTTCCTTCAAAAGTTCCTGGTCTTGTTCTGGGTTTCCAAACACCGGCTCTCATAAGTGTAATACCATGAGATTTAAGCTGCTTACATGTCTCAAAAAGTTGATCATAAGTTTCAGCGCTACAAGGCCCTGAAATAATTAAAGGATCAGTATCTTTATTTATCCAATTATTAATTGGATCTATATTTAATTTTTTGCTCATTTCTATTATATTTTTGCTCTAAAACATTACTACACAACTGATAAGTGGACAAAACTACAAAAAACTTATTTAATAACACAGAATTAGCGTTTACTAATAAATCAAATTTTGAGTTAAGGAAAGCATTTTTTCTATTTTCAGTATTGGATTATCCAATTCTAACTAAAATTGGTAATACGTTTTTGCTTCTTGTCCTAAAGCTTAGGTTACCATTTAAGTTAATTATTAAAAATACAATTTTTAATCACTTCTGTGGAGGTGAGACAATCCACGACTGTAAAAGTACTTTTCAATCATTGAAAAAATATAATATTAGCGCTATGCCTGAATACTCAGTTGAGGCTGAGTCATCTACTGAGGGATTTGAAAATTATAAAAATGATTCTATTGATTTAATNAACTTTTTAGGAGAAGAAAAACTTCCATTTATCGCTATTAAGTGCACCGGATTAATGGATATTAATTTATTAGAAAAAATTTCTAGTGGAGAGTTGAGTTATGAAGGGGATGAATATAAGATATTTAAATCAAGAATGGTTGAGTTATGTGACGCGGGATTGAAAAATAATGTACAAATTTTAATTGATGCAGAGGAGACATGGATTCAAGACGCTATTGATAATGTTGCAGTTGAATTAATGAAAAAGTATAATACAAAAAAATCTATGATTTCATTAACTCACCAGTGCTACAGAACTGGCACTTTAGAGAAAATCAAGAGAAATATGAAGACTGCAAAAGATAATGGATATTATTACGGTGTAAAATTAGTAAGAGGAGCTTATATGGAAAAAGAGAGAGAAAGAGCACAAAATAATGGATATCCTAGTCCTATACAACCTACTAAAGAACTTACAGATAAAGAATTTAATGATTCTCTCAAATATACTATTGATAATATAGATTTCTCATCACTTTGGGTTGGTAGTCACAATGAAAATTCTTGTAAATACTTGATGGAATTGATGAAGGAAAATAATATAAAATCCGATGACAATAGAATATGGTTCTCTCAACTCTTTGGAATGAGTGATAATATCTCTTTCACATTATCGGATATTGGGTATAATGTTGTTAAACTNATTCCATATGGTCCAATTGAAAAAACCATCCCTTATCTTATAAGAAGAGCAAATGAAAATAGTTCTGTAAAAGGTCAGAGTAATAGACAATTTACATTGATAAAAAATGAAATAAATAGAAGAAAAAAACTAAATTGAAATTATGAGTTTAAGCGAACAAGAAGAACAAAGGCGAAAATCACGTGAGGAAATTATTGACTTAGGTATAGATCCCTACCCATCAGATACATTTGAGGTAAATACCTATACCGATGAAATAAAAAATAATTTTGATGAAAAGAAAAAAAACTACCAAGATGTTGTATTGGCAGGTAGATTAATGTCAAGAAGAGTTATGGGTTCTGCGTCATTTGCTGAAATCCAAGACTCGAAAGGAAAAATTCAAATCTATGTGAGGAGAGATGATATCTGTGAGGGCGAAGACAAAACACTTTACAACACTATATTCAAGAAAAAATTAGATTTAGGAGATATCATCGGTATAAGTGGATTTGTGTTCAAGACACAGATGGGAGAGATATCAGTTCACGTAAAAAGTTTAAAAGTTTTATCGAAATCGGTGAGACCACTTCCTGTTGTAAAAGAAACGACTGACGATTCAGGTGAATCAAAAAAACATGATGTTTTTAGNAATACAGAACTAAAGTACAGGAGAAGATATATTGATTTAATTGTAAATCCAGAGTCGAGAGATATTTTTGTGAAAAGAGCGCTTATTGTTAATGAAATAAGAAATGTTCTAAATGAAAATAATTTTCTTGAAGTAGAGACTCCAATATTACAACCTATTTATGGAGGAGCAGCAGCCCGTCCATTTAAAACTTACCATAACACTCTTGANATACCTCTATATCTTAGAATTGCTAATGAATTATATCTAAAAAGATTAATTGTTGGAGGGTTTGATGGTGTCTTTGAATTTGCAAAAGATTTTAGAAATGAAGGAATGTCAAGATTCCATAATCCAGAATTTACTCAATGTGAATTCTATATTGCTTATAAAGACTATATATGGATGATGGATTTCGTCGAGGATATGTTCAAAAGNATAGTGAAAAAAATTAATAATGACTCTACTACTTTACAGTGTGGTGATAACAAAATCGATTTTGGCAAAAAGTGGGAGAGACTTACTATGTATGAAGCCATTGAAAAGTTTACAAAAGTTGATGTAAGTGAAATGGATGAAGATGCTATAAGAAAAGTATGTAAAGATCTTAAGGTTAAGGCTGATAAAACAATGGGTAGAGGTAAATTAATTGATGAAATTTTTGGTGAAAAATGCGAGCCAAATCTTATCCAACCTACATATATCACTGACTATCCTCTNGAGATGTCGCCACTTGCAAAGAAGCATAGATCTAAAGAAGGGTTAGTAGAAAGGTTTGAATTAATATGTAATGGAAAAGAAATATGTAACGCATTCTCAGAAATAAACGATCCTCTCGACCAAAGGAAAAGGTTTGAGGAACAAGTTAAATTAGGAAAGAGGGGAGATGAGGAAGCTATGGTATTAGACGAAGATTATTTGACTGCACTCGAATATGGAATGCCTCCTACTGCAGGTATAGGTATAGGAATAGATAGACTTACAATGTTATTTACAAATTCTGATTCTATACAAGATGTGTTATTCTTCCCGCAGATGAAACCAGAAAAATCTTAGAGATTATCAAAGAACCTACTTCTTTTTTCAAGTTTTAAGTCTTGAAGAAGAGCAGATACTGCGTTAATTGATAAATTATATGATTGGAATCTTCCGAAAGGAACCCAGCTAAAATTAATTCTCCAGCAGTGCAAGTCCCTTGTAGCGTTGATACTAGTCTGAGTTAACATCTTAAATTTAAAATCATAACCAGATCTGAATGATATTTTAGTTTTTTCAGAAATACTCACATCTCCAGAGAATGTTAGAGTCTGAGTTATCGTAGGATCTCTAAATCCTAATTTCCTTCTGTTTAAATTATAACTTGCATTTATAGACCACGGCACATTAAAGTCAATATATTCTGCAATATTTGAATTTATATAATCAATTTCTTCCCTCGTTCCGAATGAGGAGTCTTTCTCTTCCTCGTCTTCACTTCGAAAATCTTTTGCAGAAAATCTAAATCCTAGTGACATGTTTATGTAAGCTAAAGAACCAATACCTTGATTATTTTTATATGCTAACTCATCAACTCTTCTCTGGTACACATTTTTAATTCCTGACGAATTTTCTGAGATACTATCTAATTTAAAAGTATATGGATCAATATTACCAGAAACACTTAAGTTAATAAGTCTCTTAAAAAATGAGGTTCTAGTACTAAACCTAANAGGAGCTAACCTAAAAGAATCTGCCAAAAAGTTATAGCTACTCGAGAAGGAGAGGTTATCAAATATTTTTATTTTTCTTGTACCGCTGATTGTATCATTTTTATCGACAACTTTCATTTCTAAATTATTTCCAATATAAAAATTCATTGACGCGGAACTTCCAATCCTTGGNGATCCGAATAGAAAATTTTCATACTTACTAAGNAGTTTTGTGTCTCCCTCNCTATTTATTTGTACATTTTCATAATACCCAAACTTTGGCTTTGTAAAATCAGGACTAAATGACATAGATATTTCAGGAGATATCACATGTCTAATTGCTTTTATTTTACCCTTTTTAAAGAATACTGTTCCATAAATTCTAGTGGATAGTGCAAATGCAGATGAATATGACCANGCTCTCTGAAATGAATTTGTAGTATCGATTTCAATTCCATCTTCAAGCTCATTATAATTATAGCTAAGCTTCTTGAAATACCAAATCTCATTGTAGTTTACACTTGGGCTTACAGTAAAATATTTTAGTAAATTAAATGATGTTGATATTGGTATAGTGTGTTTACCTCCAATTTTAGATCTGTCAATAATGGAATTTAAATTATCCATATTAAAATCAATTTGTTCAGAAAAGTTATTGCTTGAGTTTAAAATGTTTAGTCCACTTAATGAATTTCCAACTGAGCCATTTGTAAGTTCAATCTTTCCATTAAATCTGTGGCTGATACTTATTTTGCCTAAGGCAGTTTTGCCAAGTTTACCTAAATTTTTAAAAGGGTAAATTCTACTCATATTATAACTAACATCAGGAAGTGTTAGGTTTACCTTCTTAGTCTGTACATTTTGTGAGTGTCGAAGATTGGCAGATAGATTAAATGGGCTTCCTTTAAAGGTTTTAGTATATGAAATATTTGAATTGAATTGCGCGTTGATACTTTCATTAAAGTCAGAATACACTANATTTTTATTTTGGTTATAGGAGTTTGTNTGGAAGTTAACAGATGAAGAAAACCTACTTGATTTTCCTTTTGCATCAGGTGTATGTGACCATGAGAAAGAGAAATCGTTGGATGTTGATGGGTTCTCAAAGTCTCCAAGTTTACTTTTATTATAATTAAATCTNAGGTTCCCACTATACGAATATCTTTTCTTGTAGCTTGACCCTAAAGTCATTCCATAGCTTCCTTTTGAGTATACATCTCCAGTTAATCTTAAGTCTATATGATCGTTTACAGCAAAATAGTAACCGCCATCTCTAAGATAGAATCCTCTCCTTTTCTCTTCACCGTAGTTAGGCATTATAAGACCTGATACTTTTTTCTTTGGTTGTGGAAACATCCCAAAAATAAATCCCAATGGGGTAGGCACATCACCAAATTTTAGATGGAATGGTCCTGAAACTACTTTCTTNCCTGGTATTACTTTTATTTTTCCTGATGATATGTGAAAATGTGGTTCTTCTAAATTACATGTTGTATACATTGCGTGGCTGATAAATAATTCATCTTCCTCATTTTTTTTGACATCCTCTCCCTGCATATAAGCATCATCTAGCTGAGTTACTATCCCTTTAATTTTTGCTTTTCTACTATCAAAATTATAGGTGATTTTATCTGTTTCGTAAGACTGATTACCCTCAGAAAAAATTGGTTTTCCAATTTTTTTTCCAGTAGAATCTGTCAAATAGTTAGCGTCCAAAGTTTTNTCATTCCAATCAACTAATATCTCGTAAGCTTCAAGATTTATTTCTCCATAATCAATTTTAGAATTTCCGTATAGCTTAATCTTTTGACTTTTNAGATCATAAAATATAGAATCCTTTGCGCTATAGTTTATAGTAGTTTCGATTTCACTTTTTTGGATAGTAGAATCCATCTCGTTGTTGGCTGTGGTATCGACCTGCATTAGAGAAAGAAGGGAGTCTGACTCCATCTGAGAGTAGGAAACAGAAGGAATAACAAGAAATAAGAAAATAACTAGATTTCTCAATTTTATAAATATATTGCTTTTTTATAAATTTACGTTAGTGCAAATTTATTGCCTCCAAGCTTAATAAGTTGTAATGAGAAAAATTAATATATCGATTTTACTGGGTTTATTGCTTATTTTAACTTCTTTTAACTCACTCAATCCCTCTCAATATAGGCTCAAGACGGTAGTTATTGATGCTGGACACGGTGGAAAAGATCCAGGTGCTAGGGGAAAAATTTCATGGGAGAAAGATATTGCTCTAGCTATTTCACTAGAATTAGGTAGAATTCTAAAAGAAAACATGCCCGCTATAAACGTTGTATATACTCGAAAAGACGATAGATTTTTAACGTTATACAAACGTTCTGAAATTGCAAATAAATCTAATGCTGATTTATTTATATCTATCCATGCTGACTCTTTCTCTAAATCTTCAGTTTATGGTGCAACCACATACCTTATGGGACTAAGTAAAACTTCAGCGAATATGAACGTAGCAAAAAGAGAGAATTCTGTTATATTCCTGGAAGAAAATTATGAAGATACTTACAAAGATTTTGATCCAAACTCTTCTGAATCTGTGATGCTATTAAGTTTAACACAGAAAGCCAAAATTGATAACAGTACTATTCTTGCAAACTTAATTCAGGATCAGTTTAAAAATAGAGTAGGAATAAGATCAAGAGGTGTCAAACAAGCTCCTTTTCAGGTATTGTGGAATACTACAATGCCAAGTGTTCTCATTGAAACTGGATTTATGACAAATCCTACAGAGGAAAAAAAGCTAAATGATAAAATGCACAGAGTGTATATGGCGTCTGCAATATTTAGAGCAATTAGAGATTATAAGAAGTATTTGGAATCTAATGTTTAATTTTGACTTATGAGCAAGGAAGTTAAGGTAGGTATTATAGGTGTAGTAGGACTAGTATTTTTTTATCTAGGTTCTAACTTTTTAAAAGGAATTGATTTTTTCTCTCCTGTAAATAAGTATTACGCAGTATATGAAAATGTTGACGGGTTGATTGTTGCTAACCCAGTCATTGTTAATGGGTATACTGTTGGAAGAGTTAGTAACATAAGAATTTTACAGAATCAAGAAAATAGGATTTTAGTTACTATGGATATTGATGAGGACTTGATCATTGGAAATAATTCAAAAGCTACACTTAGTAGTAATGATTTTCTTGGTAGTAAGGCGATTATCCTTTCGATAGGAGATATTAACGAACCATTAAGTGATGGAGATACTATAAGTGCAGAAATTGATGGTGGTTTATCTGAGCTCCTAGAAAAAGCAACTCCTATTACTGATAATTTAGGCATTACAATCAGTAGATTAAATGACATATTATCTAGTTTGAGAGGTAGTGGGGATATGATTACAACAACTCTAGATAATCTTAATGATGTTTTATCTAACACAAATAATCTTATAGAGTCTAATGAATCTACTATTACAAATACACTTGATAATTTAAATAATCTGACAACTGATCTTTCCCAAAAATTAGAAGATATTAACCCTATAATTGAGGGAGCTAATGATATGATCACCACTCTGAATAAAGTAAATTTTGAAAATACCTTTAATCAAATTGATATCTTACTCACCTCAATGAACGGAGTATTTGATGATCTTGAATCTGGAGAGGGAGGTACTTTATCATTACTCCTTTCTGATGACTCACTCTATAATAATCTGAATCAAACTGCTTACGATCTCGACAAGTTATTACAACATATTAACGAAAACCCTAAGCATTTCTTTGCTCCTCTTGGAAAGAGTAGAAAGAAAATCGAAAGAGATTTAAAAAAGCAGAAAGAGGACTAGGTAGTGTAACTTAGTATATGACCGTTAATTTCCTCAGTCATTATTTCAATTGTTTTTCCATGTATCGAACAAGAGTAGAGATTTTCTAAGCTATTTTTAATTTCTAAACTCTTTAGAGGTATTGTATTACCACCTACTTTATAGGCTGTCTCCTTCATGGACCAGTACTCAACTAATTTTTTTAGATTTTNTCCAACAACTAACTCTTCGTCTTCACTAAGAAATTTAGATTTAATTTTTTTAACTTTTTCATCTATTCTNTCAATATCAACTCCGCATTTTTTTGTGTCAAAAATCACAGAGACATATGGGAATTTATGAGAGATAGAAATATGGTATTTAGAGTTTATAAGATGCGGTTTGCCGTTATTATCTTTTTTTATTCCCACAAAATTTATGTCTAATTCTTCACATATTTTCTCGATTAAAATTCTTGAGGCATAGAACTCTTTTCTCTTAATTTCATTTTTTATGTCGGTAGTTTGATTTGTTAATTCAATTAACTCATCTATCGATTCGTCTATTTTCCAGACCCAGATGATGGATTCACCGTTAGAAATTTTTTTAATTATGCTCATATAACATCTTATTAATATAAAATTATATAATAATTGCATGATTTTATTTAAATTCATATCTCAATGAATCAGTTCAACTCAGAAGATATTTCTAATAAAAAATTTAACTCAGGTTTTCGTGGATATGATAAATCTCAAGTTGATAGTTATCTNCAAATACTAGCCAGTGAATTTAAAATTTTAGAGAGTAGGNTTNTTGATTTAGAAAATAAAATATCAGAGCAAAAAACTGAAAACGAAAAATTTAAAAGTGTTGAGTCATCACTTATTAACACATTAAAAGCTGCAGAAGATACAGGAAAAGATATTGTTGANAATGCGAAAGAAGATGCTAAAGGGATTCTTAATGANGCTAGAAAAGANTTANCTACAATCAAGGAAGAATATGAAAGTATCAAGTCTCTAAGAGACAATACTATCCAAGATATTAATGAATTGAAGGATAAAATAAATTCAGGTTTAGACATTATTGGAGANGAGGCTAATTTCGATGAGATATCTGAAAGNATAGATGCTGTAGAAGAAAANATTAATGATTCAGANAAAGAAGAGGNCACTTTTGAAGAAAAAGAAGAGNAGTCTATAGAAGAAAATCTTGAGGAAAATGAGGTGGAGTTAGAGATAGANGATGAAAAAGAAGAAGATATAATTGAAGATGAATCTAGCGAAGATGTAATGGATGAGGGTAACACTAATGAGGAAGAAGAATTATCNGATTCTCAAGAAGACGATATATATGAGTTAACAACTGAGGCAGAAGAAGAGCNTNCTGCTGAGGAAACTGAAGAGAGTGTTAGTGAACCTGAACCAACAGAAGAAAAAAACTTGGAATCAACCCAAAATGATTTAAAAGAAACGCCAGATTTATTTTCTGAGGAAAAGCATGAGGAAGAGGATAATAATGAAGAGGAGTTGTCTGCAGATGATATTTTTGGAGGACAAGAAAATAATGATGAAGGTGATCAACCAGAAGAAGAAAATGATATTTCCGACGAAAATGAAGAGGATTCAGTAGAGTCTCAAAATGAAGAAATAGAAACCGAGCCTGAATCAGAAGATGAAGAAAATGAGTCTGAGAAAAAGAAGTCAGATGATATTCAGAAATCATTTTTTGACACATTCGATGAAAATTAATAATTCAACTATATCACTTAATGGTCTAGAGTTCAAATCAAAGATTGGTCTTTTTGATTTTGAGAAAGAGAGTGGAAATACTTTCATTGTAAATGTGTCTATCGACGTAGATAAAATAATATATGATGATACGATTGAGGGTACAGTGGACTATTCTAACTTATTTTCAATTATTGAGAGTGAGATGTCGAAAGAATACAATCTCATAGAGACAGTCGCTCATAAGATATCGAGTAGTATTCATTCTCAGATAAAAAACATTAAATTGTGTAGACTTGAAATTATTAAAAAAAATCCTCCGATTGATGGAAATGTTGATAATTCAAGTTTTATTTTAGAAACAACTTCATAGAACACATGAGTAAGGAAAGTTCGATAAAAGAATATATTAGCAAGGCAAAAAAAATCATTAATGATGACGAAAAGCTTAAAAAGCTTATCGAAGATGTTTTAAAAAAATTGAAAGAAATTTCTAGTGATAAAAAAACATCGGCTAAACTTAATGATTCACTAAGGTTATTCATTAGAATTATAAATGCATATACTTCTAAGGAGTACACATATGTTCCCTGGAAGACAATTTGCTTAATAGTAGCAGGTTTAATTTATTTCATTTATCCAGTAGACTTGATCCCTGACTTTATACCTGTTTCTGGTCTAATAGATGATATTGCACTAATTGCTTGGATATATGAATCAATCCAAGATGATATTGATAACTTCCTTGAATGGGAGAAAAGTCTGAAGTCTTAGCACATCTTATAAAAAATTATTTTATGTTTGGTATGAACAACCAATAACTATTTACCCCTATGAGAGGCAGGTTATTTAGACAACTTGTTGAGAATGACAAAGAACCATTATCTATTTTTGGTACGGTAAATGCATATTCTTCAGTACTAGCAAAAAATAACGGAGTAAAATCAATATATCTTTCTGGTAGCGGTGTCGCCGCAGCATCTTTCGGTCTCCCAGACCTTGGATTTACAAAACTAGAAGATGTGGTAGAGGATGCTAGAAGAATTACCTCAGCGTGTGATTTACCACTTCTTGTTGATGTTGATACTGGATTTGGTTCATTAAATTCTATTCAAAAAACTGTCAAAATGATGGAGAAAGAAAATGT
>NZWZ01000030.1 GCA_002701745.1 Flammeovirgaceae bacterium | reverse complement strand
ATGGGAAAGATTTTCATATTATGGAATGAGAGCCTTGTTAGTCCTATTCTTAATTTCTGAATCTACTGCCGAAAATCCAGGATACGGATGGACTGAATCGGAAGCTCTTGTTTTATATGGGTGGTACACAATGTTAGTTTATGTTGCAGGTATTCCCGGAGGATGGCTTGCAGATAAGGTTCTGGGACAGAAGAAAACCGTAATGTTAGGAGGAGGATTATTAGTATTGGGTCATAGTATTTTGGCTATTGATAATCTTACAGCTTTTTACGTTGGACTTGGTTTTATCATTTTAGGTGTTGGTGGTTTAAAACCAAATATTTCAACTATGGTCGGAGGTCTTTACGATCAAGATGACAAAAGAAGAGATTTAGGATTTAAAATATTTTACATGGGTATAAATATTGGAGCTTTCTTNTCAGCAATTATTATTGGAGGAATTGGTGAGGTGNATGGATGGCACTATGGATTTGGATTAGCAGGTATCGGNATGCTATTAGGNCAGTTAGTTTTTATGTGGGGTCAAAAGTATTTAGTTGGAGTTGGAGACTTTATTGGCANACANGNTAATCCTGATAATGAAAAAATGAATAAACCACTTACTAANNTCGAAAAAGACAGAGTNAAAGTNCTTNTANTGTCNTTCTTAATAGTAGTTGTTTTNTGGGGNGCATTTGAGCAAGCTGGTGGTNTNATGAATATCTANGCNTTTGANAAAACAAATAGATTTATTGAAAGTATTAGNTTTGAAGTTCCNGCTACATGGTTNCAATCTCTNAATGCTGGATTCATAGTNTTATTTGCAGTTGCTGTTGGAAAATTTTGGTCTTGGTGGAGTTCATTAGGNAAAGAATCATCTTTATTATTCCAAATGGCAGTTGGTGTTATCATAATGGCTCTTGGATTTGCAGTAATGAGTGAAGCTGCATTAGAGTTTGAAAGAAATGGATCTAGTGCTATGTACTATTTAGTATTAGCTTATTTATTGCANACATTAGGTGAATTATGTACNTCACCTACAGCAATGGCACTAATTACAAAATTAGCTCCAGTNAAGTATGCATCTATAATGATGGGTACTTACTTTGCTTGNACAGGNTTTGGAAATAAGTTAGCTGCATCTTTAGGAGAATGGGCNCAAACTGCTGGAGAATATGAAATATTCCTNGGTATTTTTATTTTCTGTACAATCTTTGGATTACTTGTTATCATGNTAATGAAACCTCTTAAAAGGCTTACTCATGGACTTGATTAANTCATTATTTTGAATTTATTATCGTCAATATAAAATTCTCTCATCTTATCTAAAGTAAGACATGAGTGAACTGGTATAATAGATAATTTATCACCAATTTTAAGATTAATGTTTTTTTCAAGTTCGACTATTCCATGTTCCTGAGATAAAGACTTTATATAGCCTATTTTATTTTCTAAACTCCAATAATCACCATGGTAGACATACCCAAAACATTTGTTATTATTNTCAACAATATAGTCTTTAGAAAAATGTACGGAGCCTCCATATAATAATAAAGAATTCCTCTTCTTATAAATTGAAATTACGGGGCATACTAATCTTATGGCTATTTGTTCTATTTGGCAAGATCCAATTTTTAATTGATCTAAATCATAAAAAACAAAATTTCCAGGTCTTATCTCAGTTATAAACTCTGGATATTTATTAACCAAACTCGATGAAGGAGTATCACCAATTGAGATTTCATAATCAGGAAATTTTTTATTTAGATCTGATATTTTATTTATTGAATTTTCGAAACTGTCACGAATTTCAATTGAAGATTTAGAATTATAGGTATTTCCAAAATGAGTTAAAAAACCTTTAAAATTAAGTTTCGAAGATGAGTCTGAATATGATATTATATCATTTATAGAATCGCTTTCATAGTCCACTCCTGCCCTATTATATCCAACATTAATTTTTAAATAAATATTGATTTTACTTCTTAGTTTTTTTTCTAATATCTCCAAGACCTCATAAGAGTCAACTAAAAGATTAATTTTAATTTTTTCCTGAAGCATTATAACATCATCAAGTTCTAAAATATTNACTGGAAATGCTATTGTAATATCATCCCAATATTTTGAAAAATATTTTGCCATAGTTACTGATGATACTGTTATCTTTTTTATTCCTAGCTCCTTAAACCAATTTCCAACAACATTTGATTGATGAGTTTTAAAGTGAGGTCTTAATTCTATTTTTGAATCAGTAAGGTTTTTTTGAATTTTTTTAATGTTATTAAAAGATTTCTCTTTATTAAGCAATAAAGTTGGTTTAATGATATCTATCATATTAACATAAATTAATTATCAACTTTAATCTATAGTTGTTTTTTTTACTTAATATGCAAATAAAACCTTGGAAGAAAAAAGTTTAATTAAGAATTTAAAAGTAGGAGATGAAAATGCTTTTAAATTTTTAGTAGAAAGTTATAAAGGCTTTATCTATAACTCCTGTCTATCTATAATTCANAATACTGAGGAGGCTGATGACTTAACCCAAGAAGTNTTNATTCAAATTTTTAAATCNATCAAGGGTTTTAAAGGAAATTCAACTTTATCTACGTGGATTTATAGAATTACAATATCTAAATGCTTTGAGTATTTAAGGTTCAAAAAAAGAAAAAAACGATTTNCGCAAATTATAAATTTATTTAGAGATGATGGGTCTACAATTGATATTCCACAATTTGATCATCCTGGAGTCCAACTTGAAAAAAAAGAAGATGCCAAACTTTTATTTGAGGCAATTGAAAGCTTAAATGATGAACAAAAAACAGCGTACATATTAAAAAANATTCAAGGATTAAAATATAAGAAAATATCTGAAGTGATGAAAAAATCATCATCATCAATAGAGTCATTAATCTTTAGAGCAAAAAAAAACTTAAAAATATATCTTGAAAAAAAATTGAATGACAAGAAATAATTANTTTTAACATCTAATTATATAATATGAAAAAATTCTTATTAACATTNATATTTACATTATCTAGTGCATANATGTATTCACAAGAAGTAAACTTTGGTTTAAGCTTAGGAACTGGGCTATCAAATCAAACTCTTCAATCTANCAATAGTCCATACACCGCTGGNCAAACATGGAATACAATTGGAGGATTACCATACAGAGTNGATCCTTACCTTGGGTATAATGCCGGTTTAATGATTGAATTATTTTTTGATTTATCTACTACNGATATCGATGAAAAAGTGAAAAAAAGNAAAATAGGNATTAAATCNGGAATTAATTATTCTTCTCANGGTGTAACGGTGGAGGATGTAAATATGACTAGATTTGAAAATAATCTTACATACCTTCAAATACCTATTCTTATTGATTATAAAATTAAAAAATTTAATTTTTTTATAGGACCACAAATTCATTTACTTCAAGATTTTACTACTACNGAAACTAGATCAAGCAATTTAAGTTCTAACGCAACTAGTCAAAATCCTGACTTTAAATTCGAGAAAAAATATTTTGAAGAAAGNGATCCAAACTTTGTCTTTGGAATTGGATATGAAGTTTATGATGGATTATCTATCCAAATCAAATCCTTGAGAAGTTTAAAAAATATAACAAATATTGAGGGAGAAGAATGGAAGAATAAGTCNTTTGANTTAACTCTTAATTATGTNTTAAATAGTCTATTATGAGTGATAAGATCGAAAAAATTTTGAATAGTATAAAAGGTATAAAACCAGCTGAGGTTAAGCCATATTTCTATACNAGGNTATCTACTAAGCTTGATACTATNCAGAATAANGAAGNTTTTTATCTNAAATACGAGAGACCNTTTTTGATAATGCTCGTTGCTGTNATGATGGCATTAAATTTATTTTTTATTACAAATAATGACTCAAATACTAATAGTAACTTTACCGCTGATATAGAAGAGTTATACTTTGAAAGTAATCAAAACGANATCATAAATNTAACTTCNAATGAAGATTAAGCTNNNATATATAATNATAGCTATTTTAGTAGNAACTAATATCTACTTCATNNTTGATGGAAAANNAAANTCATANGGATCTGACAACTCAGAATTTAAGAGAGAAATGAATTACCTAGAAAAAAGAATAAAATTTGATGAAAACCAATTAGAACTTGCTAAAAAAGAATATGAAAGATATTCATCTAACAAGAGAAAAATAGAAAGGAAGTTCAGAAAATATGATCTAGTTATAATGGATGATCTTACAAATGAAACGATTAGAAATTCAAATAACATGGACAAGTACTATGAAATTGCTGTTGAACTAAATACTGAGAGGATGTTGCATTGGAAAAAATANAGAGAAATTGCNAATGAAGAGCAGATAAAAAAATTNGATAGNATCTGGAANANAATGAAAGATCGTATCAGGTCTTCAAATTAGTCTCCCTATAACATATTATATCATGAAAATTGGATTAATATCAGATTCTCATGGTCACATACATNATGATCTNGAGAAGTATTTAAGTTGTTGCGATGAAATTTGGCATGCAGGTGATATTGGCTCGATTGATACATTAAAAANATTAGAGAANTTTAAAAAGATTAGAGCNGTTTATGGAAATATTGACGATGAGCTAATAAGGAGAGAAATTCCTGAATCATTATTTTTTACAATTAANAAAGTAAAATTCTTTATGACTCATATTGCNGGNAGCATTCCAAAATACAACCCTAAAACATTAAAATTAATTAAAGAGAATAAACCAGATATCTTGATTTGTGGACATAGCCATATNCTAAAAGTAGTTAGAGATACTACAAATGATCTNTTATTTATAAANCCAGGAGCATGTGGTAAGGTAGGGTTCCACAAAAAGAAAACTATTTTGAGATTTGATATCTTAGAAAATAAAATAGATGGATTGGAAGTAATTGAACTTAGCTAAAACTATTTNTTAGCAGGTTTTTTAGCAGGTTTTTTACCAAACTCCTTTTTAATAGCCTCAACATCAACATTCTTAATCACTGGTTTAGAGTTAAGGCTTTTAATGACCTGTTTTGCTCTTTTAGCCTTCGAAACGTTTCTTCTTCCTTTTCTTTCTAATCTTGTTACTGCCATAATATTAATTATTGGCGCAATTTAAATAAAAAATAATGTAAATCATTTGCTAGCTTTGTAATAAATTTAAAAAAAGTGAAAAAAATTACTCCGACTTTACCTAAAGGAACTAGAGACTTTGGACCAGGTGAGATGAAAAAAAGAGAATATCTTTTTAAAATCTTCAAGGATACATTTTCTCTATATGGATTTAATGCCTTAGAAACTCCTTCAATGGAAAATATTAACGTATTAAATGGAAAATATGGTGAGGAAGGTGATAAGCTAATTTTCAGGATTTTAGATTCAGGAGATTTCATAAAAGATATAGATAATATTGAATCAAAAGATTCAAATAATCTAAGGAAAGAGATATCAAAAAAAGGATTAAGGTATGATTTAACTGTTCCATTTGCTAGATACGTCAGTATGAACAGAGATAAAATAACTCTACCATTTAAAAGATATCAAATTCAAAATGTGTGGAGAGCAGATAGACCTCAAAAAGGAAGATTCAGAGAGTTTTATCAGTGTGATGTAGATTATATAGGAACAAAATCAATTGTTTGTGAAGCCGAAATAATAGATCTAGTTTACTCGATTTTTGAGAAGCTAAAAATTCAAGATTTTTCGGTGAAGCTAAATAACAGGAAAGTTTTGTTTGGGATAGTTGAAACTTTGTCTTTACAAGATAATTTTGATAAAATCTGTATAATTATCGATAAGATAGATAAGATAGGGAAAGATAAGTTTGTGGAAGAATTAAAATATATTGATTTATCAAAAAGTCAAATTGAAAAACTAAATTCAGTATTATTTTTTGATGGCTCAAACGATGATAAAATAAAATTCTTAAAAGATTTTCTCTTTAAATCAAGTACTGGCTTAGAAGGTATTAATGAAATAGAAAATTTAACTAAGTTATCTAAAGAGTTTATTTTTGATATCAACTTGGCCAGAGGACTATCTTACTATACTTCCTCAATATTTGAAGTTATTCTTGACGAGAAAAACATTGGAAGTCTGTGCGGAGGTGGAAGATACGATGATTTAACAGAAATATTTGGCTACAAGGATATTTCAGGAATAGGAATTTCTTTTGGAATTGAAAGAATTTATGAAATCATGAAAGAAAGAAACCTTTTTCCAGATTCTATAAGTAAAAAAGATACTGTATTGGTATGCTCCATGTCTGAAAAATATTTGGATGATTCCCTTAGAATATCATCAATCCTTAGAAATAATAATATCAGTACCGACTTATATCCAGACAATCCTAAACTGAAAAAACAACTTCAATATGCAAATAAAAATGATATTCCTTACGTTATCATAATTGGAGAAGATGAGGTGACCTCAAAATTATTTACTCTAAAAGATATGGAAACAGGTAGTCAAGAAAAATTAGGTATTGATGAAATCATTTCTAAAGTGTCTTCTTAGAACTTTATGACAAGACTATTTTTATTTTTTTTATTATTTTTTTTCAATTACAGCTACTCCCAAACAAGCGATTTAGGTAGGTTTACTGTAAACGTTAAAAGCGGTTGTATACCATTAGAAATTGAGATAATTTCTGAAAATATAGATTCATCAGTTAGTGTTGTCCAGTATGACTTTAATTACAATACAACTAATAATTTATTTAATCCTTCGTCTGGAAAATCCTACACCTATAATTCTAAGGGGAAATATGTTATTGCNCAGGCAATAAATCAAGATGGNGTTGAAAAGATTGATNTTTTAGAAATAGAGGCACACGAAATNAAGGANATAAATATTGATCTNAGAAATTGTAGTAATTACTCTATCGAAATTAATATTGATGATGATTATTATGACGGCTATAAATTATATATNAANGGTAATTATCAAAGTGATTTAAATAATGGACTAAACACCTTAGATTATGGTGGATTATTAGATAATAATAATACGGTTGAAGGGTATATAATTGGNGTATTTAATAATAATGAGNAAAACTGTTATAAGTATGACTTTAAATTTGTTCCAATTGAAAATACTATAACAAATATTATAGATTCGGTTGTTTTATCTGACGATAAAACNAAGTTTGANATTACTTATAATCCTGAAAAAAGNACCAATTATGAAATNATAATTGATGANAAAATTGACTCTGTATACTTCTCACCCTCTTTTCTATACTTCAATCATTCNAATNTAGAATTTACNAACAAAAGTTTTAATAGTAGATGTATTAANATTTTAAAAAAATANGGTTGTAATGGACAAACTATAGAAGATGAAATTTGNCTAATTTATTTGAATGTATTTGAAAATNAAGAGGGAATTAATTTAGAGTATAATTACAATGGTCAATTCGACTCATTATCTGTTCTTAGGGACGNTGACAAAATAAATACAATTAAGGAAGATAAATTTTTAGATAATAAAGGTATTATAAAGAATAAAGAGTACTGTTATCAAGTCATTGGCTATAATGNAGATAAAAAGTCAATATCTAATAGGTTTTGTTTAGTCAGTAATAATAATTTCAATCCTATACCAATACCAAATGCATTTACNCCAAATGATGATGGATTAAATGATTACTTTCAACCATTTCCCTCACAGGTGACTGATTATAAAATGATTATTTTCAATAAATTCGGTGAAAAANTTTTTGAGTCTTATGATATTAATTTAGGCTGGGATGGTTATTTTAAAGGTAAANTAATTCAAGATGTTTATGTTTATAAAATAGAATTTAAAAAAGATGATGANTGGGTTAATGTTAATGGTAAGGTTTTGTTAATTAAATAGTAAGATTATGCTAGATATGATGAAAATGATGGGCAAGTTTAAAGANGCTCANGAAAAAATGAAAAAAATTAAAGACGAGCTTGATACTATAGAGGTAAGCTCTGATTCTGGNGCTGGCTTAGTTAAAGTAGTAGTCAACGGNAAAAAAGAATTGATATCAGTAGAAATTGATGAAAGTATTTTAAATGAAAAAGATATGGTNCAGGATNTAGTAGTAGCTGCATCAAATAAAGCCTTNAAAGAAATTGATATCAAAATCAAAGAGTATATGAAAGAAAAAACNGGTGANATTATACCTAATATTCCTGGATTTGATATGGGTAACCTATTTAAATGATTAAACCAAANAAGAGAATAGCAGTAGCAATATTAAACTATAATGGTATAAATCATTTGAAAAAATTTTTACCATCAGTAGTTAAGTATTCAGACAAAAAAATATCTGAATTATATGTNATAGANAATAATTCANATGATGAATCTGTAAACTTTATCAGAAAAAATTATCCATNAGTTAATATCATNCAAAATAAAAAAAATTATGGGTATGCTAAGGGATATAATATTGGACTTAGTCAAATAGATTTAAAGTATTTAGTATTATTAAACAATGATGTTGAAGTATCTGAAAACTGGCTCAAACCTATGTATTTAGGACTTGAAGAAGATAAAGACATAGGATCTTGTCAACCAAAAATTTTATCATTTGAAAAGAAAAATCATTTCGAATATGCAGGAGCATCAGGGGGATATTTAGATTTTTTATATTATCCCTTCTGCAGAGGAAGAATATTTAATCATGTTGAAAAAGATGAAGGTCAGTACAATAGCTCCAAAGAAATATTTTGGTCCTCAGGTGCATGTTTTATGATTAGAAATAAATTATTTAAAGAACTTGGAGGATTTGATGAAAGCTTTTTTGCTCATATGGAGGAGATTGATTTATGTTGGAG
>NZWZ01000029.1 GCA_002701745.1 Flammeovirgaceae bacterium | reverse complement strand
TTTCAAATAGTATTATCAAAAAGGTTTTATCAGGACTTTCAAGGTGATGAATTTCAGGTATATAGAGCATTAAGGTCTATAAATCCATCTCCATACTTATTTTATTTTGATTATGGAAGTTTTAAAATTTTCGGTAGCTCTCCTGAAGCTCAAATTGTGATAAAAAATGATAAGGCTACAATATATCCAATTGCAGGTACATTTAAGAGAACCGGTGATGATGAATTTGATAAGAAAGAAGCTGAAAAATTATCTAATGATAAAAAAGAAAATTCTGAGCATGTTATGTTAGTAGATTTAGCAAGAAATGATTTGAGTAAAATATCTAAAAATGTCAAAGTAGAAAGATTTAAGGACATTCAGTTTTATTCTCACGTGATTCATTTAGTATCTAAAGTATCTGGAAATATTAAATCAGATAAAAAAATAGATTTAATTTCTGGAACTTTTCCTGCTGGAACCTTATCAGGTGCACCAAAACATAAAGCAATGCAGCTTATTGAAGAATATGAAAAAATAAGAAGAGAATTCTATGGTGGGGCTATTGGTTTTATGGGATTTAACGGCGATTTTAATCACGCCATAATTATAAGGTCATTTTTGAGTAAAAATAGAAGGTTATTTTATCAAGCTGGTGCAGGAATTGTTTTTAAGTCTAATAGAGATAGTGAAAATCAAGAAGTTTATAATAAAATAGAAGCTTTGAGAAAAGCAATTAAAACTGCTGAGAAGATATGAGAATTTTAGTTTTAGATAATTATGATAGTTTCACTTATAATATAGTACATATTCTGAGGGAGCTAGGTGGTTTGGAGATATCAGTTATAAAAAATGATCTTATTAAGATGAATGATGTTCAGTCATATGATAAAATTATATTATCGCCAGGTCCATCTCTTCCTAAAGATTCAGGTAAGATGAATGAATTAATTTCGAACTATTACGATAGTAAACCAATACTAGGTATATGTCTAGGTCATCAAGCCATTGCAGAAAATTTTGGTGGTACGTTGTATAATATGGAAGAGCCATTACATGGAGTTCAAACGGATATTTATTTAGAGGAGGATTACATATTTAAGGGTATTGAATCTAAAATTAAAGCTTGTAGATATCATTCATGGTCAGTACTAAATGAACCTTTTCCAGAGGAGTTACAAATAACTGCAAGAGATTCTGATGGTGTAATTATGGCATTATCTCATAAAAAATTTGATCTAAAAGGTATACAGTTTCACCCTGAATCTATTCAGACAAAAACTGGTTTTAACATGATACAAAATTTTATAAATAATTAATATGAAAAATTTACTGAAAGATTTATATAATCATAAGATAATGAGTAAAGAAGAGTCAAAGGCTGCTTTAATATCATTAACAGATGGAAGTGCTAATAGTTCACAGATATCTTCATTTCTTACAGTTTTTTTAATGAGAGATATAACTTCTGAGGAACTTGATGGTTTTAGGGAGGCAATGATTGAATTATCTCTTGATGTAGATATTGATGGTGATGAGTTAATAGATTTATGTGGAACAGGGGGTGATGGTAAAGATACATTTAATATCTCAACAATATCATCTTTTGTGGTAGCAGGTGCTGGCATTAGAGTAGCTAAACATGGAAATTACGGTGTTTCATCTTCATGTGGTTCATCTAATATTATTTATCATCTAGGACACGAATTTTCGAACGATGTTAGTTCCTTAAAATATAGTCTAGATAAATCAAATATATGTTTTTTGCATGCTCCATTATTTCATCCTTCCTTAATAAATATTTCTCCGATAAGAAGTGAATTAGGAGTAAAGACTTTTTTTAATATGCTCGGACCAATGGTAAACCCTATTCAGCCAAAAAGTCAATTGGTTGGGGTTTTTAATTCAAATATTTTTAGACTTTATTCACATATCTANAGTAAAACTGATAAAAACTATTGTATTGTTCANAGTATAGATGGTTATGATGAAGTTTCTTTGACTGGAGCTTTTAAATTATATTCTAATAATCATGATATAATGTTAGAGCCTANAGATTTAGATTTTAATTTAATTAATTCTGAGAATCTAAGTGGAGGGAAAAATATTGAAGAGTCCTCTAAAATATTTTTAAATATCTTAAAAAATAATGGAACTNGAGAGCAGGTTGATGCTGTTCTTGCTAATTCAGGCTTAGCAATTTATTGTGCAAAACAACTTTCTTCAATAAAAGACGGTATAGAAATAGCTAGAGAATCATTGGAATCTGGAAAAGCATATAATTCTTTTAANCTTTTTATTNAAAAGAAATGAGTATACTAAAAGAAATTATTCTTAATAAAAGAAAAGAGATTGATTATTTAAAAAATAATAATTCGATTTCTGAAATTGAAAAATCTTTATTTTTTGANAGAGAAGTTATTTCTCTTAAAAAATCATTAATTGAAAAGTCTGGTATTATTTCTGAATTTAAAAGAAAATCTCCATCTAAGCCAGATATAAATTTAGATGCAGATGTACAAAAAATAACNAGAGGATATGAAATTTCTAATTCTAGTGGGCTATCAATTTTAACTGATTCAAAATATTTTGGAGGATCTAATGAGGATATTACTCTAGTTAGAAATGAAATAAATNTTCCCATTTTAAGAAAAGATTTTATATTAGAGGAATATCAGATTGTAGAGTCCAAATCTTTAGGTGCCGATATTATACTTTTAATTGCAGCTTGCTTATCAAAAGAAGAGGTTAAGAATCTGTCAAGATTTGCTAAGTCTTTTAATTTACAGGTAATTTTAGAAATTCATTCAGAAGCTGAGATAGCTNATTTATGCGATTCTATAGATGTGGTNGGAGTAAATAATAGAAATTTAAAAAAATTTGAAACGGACATTAATAATTCAATAAACTTAGCAGGTATGATTCCTTCAAGTTTTTTAAAAATATCTGAAAGTGGAATATCTACTTCTAAGGAAATTTTTCAATTAAAAGAATATGNNTATNATGGTTTTTTAATTGGTGAAAACTTNATGAAAAATAATGATCCAGTATCTGCATGTAATGACTTTATAAAANAATTATGATTAATAGGTACAGAATTAAAGTTTGTGGTATAACGGATGAAAATAATTTTTCTGAGTTAAAAAAATATCANATAGACTANTTTGGATTTATTTTTTACAAAAAATCTCCAAGATATATTTTGAATAATCCTGATCATGCTTTTATTAAAAATATAAAAAATAAAGTTGCTGTTTTTGTTGATGAGAATATTGATACTGTANTAAGTANATTAGAAAAGTATGATTTTTCTTACGTACAGTTGCACGGTAATGAGAGTAGTGATTATTGTATGAAACTTAAAAAGAAAGGAATTAAAATAATTAAGTCCTATTTAATAAGAACNCAAGAAGACTTTCATAGTATGNAGTTANATAAAGAATCAGCTGATTATTTTTTATTTGATTATAAGAGTGATAAATATGGTGGATCTGGAAAAACTTTTAATTGGNAAATNCTAAACNACAAAGATTTTGATAAACCTTTTTTTCTAAGTGGGGGTTTATCCTTAGATAATCTTAATAATCTTAATATGATTAATGATAATGAAATGCTTTATGGCCTAGATTTAAATAGTAAATTTGAAAAATCTCCTGGCTTAAAAGATGTTGAAAAAATTGGTAAATTATTTAATTTGAATTTATGAAATATAATGTAAACAGTAATGGTTTTTACGGTGATTTTGGAGGTNCCTATATACCTGANATGCTATTTTCAAATATNGANGAACTTAAAAAAAATTATCTAAGNATAGTTGAGAAAGATTCTTTNACTAGAGAGTTNAATTNTTATCTAAAAAAATATGTTGGTAGNCCTACACCATTATATTATGCTAAGAGATTATCAGNAAAATATGGATCGAAAATNTATTTAAAACGAGAAGATTTATGTCATACTGGTGCACACAAAATAAATAATACAATAGGACAAATTTTATTAGCCCGAGAACTGAAAAAAACAAAGATAATTGCTGAGACTGGGGCGGGTCAACATGGTGTTGCAACAGCTACAGTATGCGCTCTTATGGGAATGGAATGTGTAATTTATATGGGTGAAGTTGATATTGAAAGACAAAGACCGAATGTAGAAAGAATGAGGATACTTGGTGCAGAGGTTAGACCTGCTACATCAGGTAGTAGAACCTTAAAAGATGCAACAAATGAAGCGATGAGACATTGGATAAATAACCCTGACGACACACATTATATTATTGGATCAGTTGTTGGTCCGCATCCATATCCTGATATGGTTGCGAGATTTCAGTCAGTTATTTCTGAAGAGTTGTTAGGTCAACTAAAAAAAGTTGAGGGAAGAGATTATCCTGACTTCGTCATAGCTTGTGTGGGTGGAGGAAGTAATGCAGCAGGTATTTTCTATCATTATCTTGATAACCCTAAAGTTAACCTTGTTGGTGTCGAAGCAGCTGGTCTTGGAGTATCTACAGATAAATCTGCAGCTACAACAAAACTTGGAAAAAAAGGAGTTTTACATGGAAGCAAGACATTATTAATGCAAGATGAAAACGGTCAAGTAACAGAGCCGTATTCTATCTCTGCAGGATTAGATTACCCGGGAATAGGGCCATTACATGCACATCTATTTGACTCAAATAGGGGTGAGTATATTAGTGTTAATGATGATGAAGCTATGAATGCAGGAATAGAACTAAGTAGATTAGAAGGAATTATACCTGCTATTGAAACTGCTCATGCGTTTTCAGTCTTTGATAAATTAGATACGAAGGGAAAAGTTGTTGTAGTTAATTTATCAGGAAGAGGAGATAAAGATCTAGAGACTTATATAAAATGGGGTAAATATTAATATGAACAGAATAAATAAACTATTTAAAGATAAAAAAGATAAAATATTAAGTATATATTTTACAGCAGGTTATCCCAATTTAAATGATACCACGGAAATCATCAAAACCCTAGATGAGTGTGGTGTTGATCTAATAGAAATAGGAATGCCATTTTCAGATCCTATTGCTGACGGTCCGGTAATACAAGATTCCTCAAATGTAGCCATTGATAATGGAATGAACTTAAATTTATTATTTAAGCAATTAGAGGAAATTAGAAACATAACTGATATCCCCATAGTTTTAATGGGCTATGTTAACCCTGTGTACCAGTTTGGTTATGAAAAGTTCATTAAAAACATCTTAGAATGTGATTTAGATGGTCTTATTTTACCAGATCTTCCATTAGATGATTACATAAATGAATTTAAACCATTTTTTGATAAGGAAAACCTATCATTTATTCCTTTAATTACCCCAAATACTTCTGAAGAAAGAATCAGACAAATTGATGACAACTCTAATGGATTTATATATATGGTTTCATCATCATCAATAACAGGTAAAAAAAGTAGTTTTGATGATAAACAAATTCAATATTTTAAAGATGTAAAAGGATTATCCTTAAAAAANCCTACGATTATTGGTTTTGGAATTTCAGATAAAGAATCTTTTGAACAAGCTTGTAAGTATTCTCATGGCGCAATAATTGGNACCAAGTTCATCAAAGAAATTTCGAATGGTAATTTAAGANAATCTATNAAAGATTTTATTGCTANTATTAGATCTTAAAAAGGGAGATCAGAATCATCACTNTCCTGANTTTCAGCTTCATTAGGTGTTTCTTGATTAATACCTTGGTTTTCTGANTCAATTTTCCAGCCTTGGATTGAGTTAAAATATCTTATATTTCCCTCTTTATCTTCCCATTTTCTTCCTTTAATATTAATCAATACATTAACTTCATCTCCAACATTTAGGGAGTCAAGTAAAGAAACTTTATCTTGAATTAATTCAACTTTTATATATTCTGGGTACTCAGGNTTTTTATTATCTTCAATAATAAATTCTCTTTTTTTAAATGTTTCAGTAACTTGTACAGTATCAAAAATTTCAACTAATTTTCCTTTAATATTCATATGCGTAGATCTAAGAAGTTATTTTTATTATTTGTTATTATTTGGTTGCTAATAATAGTTTTTTTGATGATTGATTTTTCTTATAAATCTAAGGCACCATGGAAAAAATCAGCAACAAATAAAGAACTTAGCGTTAAGTTAATTCATTAATTTTTTTTTCTATCATACTATAAATTTTTTTTAAAAATTTAGGGTCTTCTATGAAGTCATCTTCTGATAAATCTATNGTTAATATCTTTTCTTGAGGATGTTTTTTTATCCAATTNTCNTAATATATGTTTAGTTTTTTAAGATANTNTTTGTCAATAGATTTCTCGAATTTTCTACTTCTCTTATCAATATTTGAAATGATTTTNTCAATATTTAAATTTCTTAAATATATAAGTAAATCNGGNTCATTAATATATTTTAGAATTGTATTATACAGCCTTTTATAATTATTAAACTCTCTTTCCATTAAAACACCNGAGTCGNATAGTGTTTTTGTAAANACTTCATAATCCTCATAAATTGATCTGTCCTGAATNACTACATTATTACTTTCTGATATTTTTTGAATCTGATTAAACCTACTATTTAGAAAAAAGATTTGNAGGTGGAATGACCAATCTTTCATTGANTTATAAAAATCATCAAGATATGGGTTGTCTTTAACTTCTTCAAGCTGAAGCTCCCAATTNAATTTTTTAGATATTTTTTCTGATAAAGTAGTTTTTCCAACTCCAATATTTCCAGATATAACAATATGATTAATTTTTTTCAAAATTTTAGATTTAANCCTAATCTTATATTCCTTCCTGGAGCACTAATTCCAGANGAATATGTTCTGTAATGTATATCAAATATGTTGTCAATTCCAAAATCAAAATTTATAAAATAGTTNTANTTGAATTTATAAAAGAAATTATGTGTTATCCATGATGGGGAACCNGAATCTGTATAAAGATATAANTTGTTTAATTCACTGACAGAAAAATTCTTCAGTTGCTTTTTTCCATTGTAGCTAATGAAATATCCAATTTGGTGTTTTTTATTTGAGTATGTGAATGAAAATTTTCCAAATAGAGGAGGTGTATGCCTCAATGGTCTGTCATTCAATAAATCTCTAGACTCGCTGTAGGATATTGAATTTTCAATTATTATAGGATCACTAATTTTTAATCTTATAGTATTTGAGAACCCATATATATAAGCTTTCCCACCATTATTTAGTTGTTGAACTCTACTTAATACACCATCATAAATAATTGAATCATTTCCATTTAAATTTCCATCTCCTCTAATTATCGCATTACTCAGTCTTATATAAAACAGAGAATTTTTAATATTTAAGTTTGAATTACTTATCTCATAATTTACCTCAAAATTATTTACATATTCTGGCTTTAAATTAGCATTTGGGATGATTATATTCCCTGGTTCAGAGTCAAATATCTTTCCAACATCATCAAGATTAGGAGATCTAAATCCATTTGAATATTGAAATTTAAATGATGAGTTTTTATAGTTATACCTAAAACCAATATTTCCGCTAAAGGAAGATGTATTTAAATTAATTTCATCATAAGGGAAGTCATAAAATTCATTTGATAAAATAGATTTAAGAGTGTTGTTACTCGCTCTTAACCCAATATTTGTAAAAATTTGACCTAATTTTCTCTTGTTTGAAATATAAATAGAATTAGAGTAAAATTCAGTTCCATTATCTGGGTATCTAGTTGAAATTTTTTCTTTTAAATTATTTATAATATTTATCTTATTTGCTTCTGATTTGACATTATTAAATATGAATTCATATCCATAAAAAGTTTCACTGTTTTTATTTTTTTTATCAAAATCTAAATTTATTGCTGCTACATCAACATTTTCATTTCTATTATTTAAAAAATCATCTTCAAATTTTCTATCNTGTCTACTTTCTTTTACTTTTTGATGTGATATTATTAACTTAAAAGCATCAAAATATTTAGTTTNNNTGAAGTTATTTAACTGAATTTTATTCATCAANAAATAATTAGGGCCATAATACCATTCACTATATTTTGGAATATAATCATCNCTGTAAAGAGTCAATCTATCATATCTGGGTATGTTTGAAGATTTAGAAAGATAAAAACCATGGATAATGTTTGTATTATCATTNAATTTAAAATTTAATTTATTAATAAAATCAACCTGATTATAGCCACTGAATTTTTGAATATTTTTATTTTCATTTAAGATTATTTTATCTTCATTAATCTCTCTAATTACATACTCATCTCTGTAACCAAATCCCTCNTATTCTTTTTTTCTTTTANTTCCAGATCTCAAATCTTCANAGGAGTTTAGAGATAGNCTTGTCAANGAAGCAATTTTTTTACTACTAATTCCAAAATTTANGGAGTAGTGTCTCGAGTTGCTAGATGAATTATATTGAAATTTTTGNGATGAGTTNAACTTNGTTTGACTTGCATTAAAAATTGGTTCTTTTATTTTAAAATTAATNGCGCCACCGAGAGCATCNCTNCCATACATTACAGATGCTGGACCAAANAAAACTTCAACACCCTCCAATATATTTGGGTCTATNCCTATNATNTTATGAATNTTTCCACTTCTGTANATAATGTTATTAAGTCTTATCCCGTCTAAAGTCATTAGTATTCTATTTGCAGAAAAGCCTCTTATCATNGGNCTNCCTCCTCCTAATTGACTTTTTTGGATAAAAATTTCACCTGATTTNTCCAGTAAATCAGCTGNAGTTTGNGGTGCTACTTCTTTAATTTTTTTTTCGGATAGTNNTAAAGTTTTATTAGTGATNTCTTGTCTATTTTCCTCCCACTTNTTAACNGAAAAAACAANTTCATCAATATTTATAATTTTTGTTTNTAGTATTAGTATNTTCTTTTTAATTGATGATTTTANNATGTTTTTATTTTCAAATGTTGGATGTTGAACAATTATTGTGTCATTATCNTTAAATTCTGATANATCTACTTCTCCTTTAAAATTTGAAAATTTAGCTTTNGTCTGATCTTTCTTGAAAAATCCAACNTTATAAATNGGATCATTTTGNCTATCNACAACTTTTATTTTNTGACCAATTANNGGATTGAAAAAAAATAATAGAACAATAATTATATATTTTTCCATACTAGTGCTGCGGATCCTAAAATGGCAGAGTCTTTATCTTCTAATCCTGAAGTAAGTAACTTCACTTTTCCTCTGTAAAATGGTAGTAAGTTTTGTTCAAATGATTTTTTTGTTGGTTCTAAGATCCATTTTCCTGAATGTACTAGACCACCAGTTAAAATTATAGCTTCTGGCTGAGTGAAACTAACAAAATTAGCTAGCGCTTCACCAAAAATTTTACCAGTATACTCAAAAGTTTTTATTGCAATAAAATCATTATTTTCTGCTGCTTTTGTTATGTCTTCACCATGTAAATCGTTGAAAGATATCCCTCTAAATATACTATCATTCATATATCTTGATAGCATATACATGATTGTTCTTTTTATTCCAGTTGCTGATACATATGCTTCTAATCCCCCTTGAACTCCTAATCCAGTCAATCTCCCCATATTATTAATTGAATAGTGACCAAGTTCTGCTGCAAAGCCATCAAATCCTTCAATTAACATACCATTGCTTACAATACCACTACCAAGTCCTGTTCCTAATGTTATTACTATAAAATCTTTATAATCTTTTGCATTTCCATACATCATTTCACCTACAGCAGCACAGTTTGCGTCATTAGATAGAAAAATTTCAGTATTGACTTTGTTTTTCAGTTCTTCAACAAGATTTAATTTTCCTTCCCATTTTAAGTTAGCAGGAGTTTCAATTGTACCATTTTTAGATGCATTTGGAGCACCAATTCCTATACCGCAAATTGAGTTAGGATCATCAGTTATTGATTCAATAGAGCTATATAATTCTTGAATATAATCTGAAAAATTATTTATCTCCTTAGTTCTAAAAGATGTTTTCTTGATACATTTTCCATCCTCTGAAACTAATCCAATTTTAGTAATTGTTCCTCCAATATCAATACCTACAGCTAATTTCATTTTTTATCAAATTTTAAAACAAGTGAATTAATACAATATCTTTTTCCTGTACTTGATGGCCCATCATTAAAAACATGTCCTAGATGTCCGTTACATGATTTACATAGTACTTCAGTTCGGATCATACCATAAGAATAATCATTTTTTGTGATTATTGAGTCATTTGACTTTATATCTGAAAAACTAGGCCATCCTGATCCAGAGTCGTATTTGTGTTCAGATGAAAATAAAATATTATCACATCCAACACATCTGTATTCCCCATTGTCATCATTATATAATAAGTCTCCTGAAAATGCTGGTTCAGTACATTTATTTTTAAGGATTTCAATTTGACTTTTTGACAGTGAATTTTTCATGATAATCGCAAATATAAATCTCAAAAATTATTATTATTGAAAATACAATACTATTTATCAGATTCTAATGAATATTAAAGGAAATGCAGTTGTTTTAACCAATGGAAAATTTGATTCAAAATCAGCAAAAACTGCTCATGGATTAATAAGAGGTTCTAGTAGGTTTAATATAGTTGCAGTTATTGATAGTATTTTCTCAGAAAAATATGTTCATGTTGATGAAAATGGTAAAATAGATTTATTGGATAGCGTATCTAATATTCCAATTTTTAAGGATTTTAATTCCTTTCTTCAATCTTCTTCAAAGGTTGATTACTGTATTATTGGAGTAGCTTCTGCAGGGGGATTACTTCCTGATGAGATGAGGGATGATGTTAAATTGTCATTGAAAAATGGAATCTCAATTATTAATGGTCTTCACTCTATTTTAAATGAAGATGAAGAGTTAATTGAAATTTCAAATCAAAGTAATTCCAAGATTTTTGATATTAGAGCTTCAAGGCCAAGGAATGAGTTGAGTTTTTGGTCAGGGAAAATATACAATGTTAAAGTACCAAAGATTGTAGTTTTAGGAACAGACTGCGGATTAGGAAAAAGAACTACAGCTAAACTAATAGTTGAGAATTTAGAAAAAAATAAAATAAAATCAGATATGGTATACACTGGTCAGACTGGATGGATGCAAGGCTGGGAGCATGGCTTTATATTTGATTCCACCTTAAATGATTTTGTTTCTGGTGAGCTTGAGAGGGCAATATATGAGTGTTATACCTCAAAAAAACAGCAATACATACTAATTGAGGGTCAGGCTGCATTAAGAAATCCTTCAGGTCCGTGTGGTAGTGAATTTTTAATATCTGCTAATGTGGATGGAGTAATTTTACAGCACTCTCCAAAGAGAAAA
>NZWZ01000028.1 GCA_002701745.1 Flammeovirgaceae bacterium | reverse complement strand
GGTTATTATTTACCATATATTTCAAAACACCTGATTGGAATAGGAGCTGAATTTAAAAGCAATTCATTTATGGTTAATCTGGATTATTCATATAAAAGTAACTTCAGAACAAGTCCAGGATTAGAAATGAAAAACTCAAATGACATTATTGAAAGTTTTGGAGTTTTAAACACTGCATTAAATTATAATTTTAATGAAAATGTTATACTTAAACTCTCAGTAAGCAATTTATTAAACAAGGTTTATGCGGTAGCAAGCAGACCCGCAGGACTTAGACCAGGGCAACCTAGAGTCATAAAACTTGGAATTAAACTGGATCTTTAAAAAAGTTTTTACAGACTGGATCAAAATAAATTAAATCCTTTTCGGGGAAATTAACATATACATTAGAGTCCTCTTTAATTGGACTTTTAGAAAAAAAGTGCCATATCTCATTATTAATCCTTCCCTTGACTTTGTACTCTTTCCCTTGAAAAAAACACTTTTCTACCTTGACCCTATATTTTGATCTTTTGTCAGAGATATTGACTTTTTCTGGTCTTATATAATACGTTTCATTTTTGTGAAAAAGCTTGTTCATGTCCCCAAGTACCTCAGCACAATAACAATTAGCAGGTTCGCAATACATTTTTACTGGATCATCATACTGCTGTAGGATACCTGCCTTAAAAATTAAAATTCTATCAGATATATTTAAGGCATCATTAATATCATGTGTTACTAAAATTGTTGTGGTATTTGTTTCTTTTACAATTTTAAAAATCTCTTCTTTCATTGACTCTTTAATTGTAGAATCTAAGTTGCTAAAAGGCTCATCGAGCAATAATAACTCAGGCTCACGAATTAATGCGCGAGCTATACAAGCTCTTTGCTGCTCCCCACCTGATATTTCATGAGGAAATCTTTCAACTAAAAACTGTAATCCTGTTAGTTTTAATATATACTCAATTTTTGAATGATATTTTTTTTCAAGATTAAAAACAATATTATCAAATAGATTCAAATGAGGAAATAAAGGATAGTCCTGAAAGACAAAACCAATTTTTCTTTTTTGTGGCCTCACAAATGTTTTTTCGTTGTTTAAAAAATTTGAATTTAATGAAATCGATCCAGCATTTATCCCTTCAAGTCCAGCAAGACACTTTAAAAAAGTGGTTTTTCCTGAACCGCTTTCGCCCAAAAAAGATATTAACTCTCCCTTCTTTACCGAAAAGGTGAGATCTTTAATAATAGGGTAACTACTATTATAAAATTTTGCTAAATTTTTTACTTCAAGATACATTTAATTGTTTATCGATAAATTTTTTCAAAATTAATAACATCACGCTGGACAATACTATAATTATAAGAGAATAAATACTAGACAAAGGGAGCATTTCTTCAACAGCAAACTCGTAGGTTTGAGTCGCTAACGTATCAAAATTAAACGGTCTTAAAATTAAAGTGATTGGCAGCTCTTTCATAACATCAATAAACACCAAAATAAAAGCACTAACCAGTGCGTATTTATTTACAGGAAGATGAATTTGTTTTAAAAGCTTGAAGGGGCCTAATCCTAAGTTTTTACCAGTATCATCGAAGCTTTCAGGTTGCTTTTCAATACTTGATTTTATAGGTGATTTTCCTACTGCAAGAAATCTAATAATATATGCATAGAAAAGAACATAAAAAGTTCCTATTAGAGAATAAGAACTAAACAATAAGATTAAACCAAGCCCTATAACTGCGCCAGGTAATGCATAACCAAGAGATATTAAATTATTTATAAATGAAAGTGATTTAACCTTTGAAATTCTATTAACAAACAGAAAAAATAAAGCAATTACAATTATGATAATCGCTGATAAGGATGAAACAAATATTGAATTTCCAGTTAACTCAAATAACTTAGAAAAGTTGGTTTCATAAAAATTATGTAAAACGTTATCTGTTATAGATAAAACAGGAATGATAAACCCTAAAAGGAAAGGCATTAGGCATATTAAAAAAAGTATTATTTGCTTATTTGACTTCTTCAATTTTCCGCTAAAAACATCGGAGTTTTTAGAGTAATAAAACTGAGAACTCTTAATGGATTTCTTTTCTAAATAAAATAAAACTAAAACAAAAAATAAGAGAATACACGCTAATTGAATTGCGCCGTTGATGTCCCCCAACGAAAACCACGACCTAAAAATACCAGATGTATATGTATTAACCCCAAAATATTTTACTGCCCCATACTCATTTAGGACCTCCATAATTACCAAAAACAATCCAGACATTATTGCTGGTCTAGACAGTGGCAATATCACTCTAAAAAATGTTTGAAAATTAGAAAGACCAAGGTTTTTTGAGACGTTGATATAGTTTGAACCAATTAAACTAAAAGAGACTCTCGAAGCAGTATAAACATATGGGTATAAAGCCATCCCCATCAATATTCCCAAAGTCTCAATTTGAAGATAATCTATATTAAAAAAATCAGAAGGTAAAAAAGAGTAGCTTCTAAGAAAAGACTGAAAAGGGCCAGTAAAGTTTAAAATATCAATATAGGTAAAAGCCATAATATACGATGGTATTGCTAAAGGGAGATATAATGCTATATCAAAGAATTTTCTTCCAAAAAAATCGTAATTACTTATTATCCACGCTGGAAAAATGCCAAATACTAAAGAGGCGAAAGATGTTAAAAATATAAGATATAGTGTATTAAAACTATAATCTAATAAAACCGTGTCGAACAAATATTTTAAGGTACTCTGATCACCACTAAAAAAATTTGAAATTAGTATTAATACTGGTAATAAAATTAAAATTGAAAAGAGAAGGCTTGAAATAACCCATCTTTTATTTTCTAGAATAAAACTGTTTTTATTTACTTCCAACCTGTAGAATCAAATATTTTTATAGCTTCCTCTCTAAACTCACCCAGTTTATTTAAGTTTAACTGGTCTACCTTAAACTCACCCCAATTCTTTACAATTTGAGATGGTTCCACTTTAGCATTTACAGGGTATTCATAGCTATTATTTATGTAAACTTCTTGAGCCTCAACACTTGTCAAGTATTCAATTAGCTTTATTGCATTTTCTCTATTGGGAGAATTAGCTGTTAACCCTATTGCTGAAACATTAATGTGGCTACCCCTTTCATTTTCACCCTGATTTGGGAAAAAAACTTCAACAGAATTACCTGCACTTACGTCTTGGTCTTTTTCTGATGAAAGAAGAATACCGATATAATAAGAGTTAACTATAGCAACGTCTCCTTGACCTGCAGCTATGGCTCTAACCTGATCTCTATCGCTACCTTTTGGATCCCTTGCAAAATTTGCAACAACACCTCCTGACCACTCTGCAGCTTTTTCAGAGCCTAAATTTGCAACTAAAGATGACATTAAGGCTTGATTATATGCGTTTGAAGAGGATCTAGCTAATAATCTATTTTTCCATTTCGGATTAATTAAATCTTCATAAGTACTTAGCTCAGATTTTTGAACTCTTTCCTTGCTGTACACTAGAATTCGAGCTCTATAAGTTATTGGTGTCCAGTATCCGTCTGGATCCCTAAGTTCTTCTTTAACATTTTTATCAATGACCTCAGTTGAGAGCTTCTGGAGAAGATTAGACTCTCTAGCTTTAAATAATTTTCCTGCATCAACAGTAATAAACAAATCAGCAGGTGAGTTTTCGCCTTCGTTTTTTAGTCTTTCGATAAGTTCATCAGCATTAGCCTTGACAACATTAACTTTAATACCGGTTAGATCTTCGAAATTTTTATATTGTACTTCGTCGACAGAGTAATGTCTTTGACTGTATAAATTAACTTCCTTGAGTTCTTCTTTTTTAGATGAGCACGAAGTAATTATTATTAAAAGAGCTACTAATAATTTTTTCATAGTTTCTTATTTAGATTAATTCCAAACTGCAAATAAACTAAATATTTATCAAAAACCAGCAAAGACCTTGTTAATGATAAAGGTTTAAAAATATTTATAGTTAATTTTGTTAATATGAGTAAAAGAACAGAAAAAGATTCCATTGGAAATATTGAGGTAGATTCAAGCAAATATTGGGGTGCGCAAACTCAAAGATCTCTTCAAAACTTCGATATTGGTTACGAAAAGATGCCGTGGGAAATCATTGAAAGCTTTGCTGTTCTTAAAATGGCTGCCGCAGAAACAAATTATGAGCTTGGTGTATTAGATAAGAAGAAAATGGAAGTTATTGTTGGTGTGTGTGGAGAAATTATAGACGGCAAACTTATGGACCACTTTCCTTTATCAGTATGGCAAACTGGGTCAGGAACACAGTCTAATATGAATGTTAATGAGGTGATAGCAAACAGAGCCCATGTGGTAATGGGCGGTAAGCTGACAGATAAAGAGAAAAAAATTCACCCAAATGATGATGTAAACAAATCACAATCATCTAACGATACTTTTCCTACAGCTATGAATATGTCTGCATTCCACTTAATTAAAAGCTATACTATTCCTTGTATGGAAAACCTAGCAAAGGAAATTAATAATAAGTCTAAAGAATTTAAAAACATTGTTAAAATAGGACGAACACATTTTATGGACGCAACACCACTTACTCTTGGAATGGAATTCAGTGGATACTATACCCAACTTGAAAATTCAATTAAAACAATGAAAGAGTCTCTAGCTCATCTTTCAGAGTTAGCTTTAGGAGGAACTGCTGTAGGAACAGGTCTTAATACACCCAAAGGATACTCTAAAATGGTTGCCGAAAAAATTTCTGACATCACAGGATATAAATTTAAATCTGCAAAAAATAAATTTGAAGCTCTTGCCGCCAATGATGCAATGGTAAAAGCGTCTGCTGCTTTAAAAGGATGTGCTGTTTCCTTCATGAAGATAGCAAATGACATTAGAATGTTATCTTCTGGACCAAGAAGTGGAATTGGTGAAATTATATTGCCAGCTAATGAACCTGGGTCATCAATTATGCCCGGAAAGGTTAATCCAACGCAATGCGAAGCAGCAACAATGGTTTGTTCACAAGTCATTGGAAATGATGTAGCTGTTTCAGTCGGAGGAATGAGCGGTCATTTTGAGCTTAATGTTTTTAAGCCAATGATTGCGCACAACGTTTTGAATTCTGCAAGATTACTTGGAGATGTAGCTTCATCTTTCAACAAAAACTGCGTGGTAGGAATAAAGGCAAATGAAACCGTAATTAAAGATAAACTTGATAAATCCTTAATGCTAGTTACTGCGCTAAATACCCATATAGGTTATGATAGCGCCGCAAAAATTGCAAAAAAAGCTCATGAAGAAGGCCTGACTCTTAAAGAAGCTGCTCTAAAACTAAAACTTGTTTCTGAAAAAGACTTCGACAAATGGGTAGACCCCAAAAAGATGATTGGATAACAAATGATTGTCTATAAAAACTTAGAAGAAATCGAACTTGTAAAGAAAAGTGCTCTTTTAGTATCTAAGACCCTTGGAGAATTAAATAAGTATATATTTCCAGGGACATTACCCATTGATTTAGATAAGATAGCAGAAACTTTTATAAGAGATCACGGAGGAGAACCAGGTTTTCTTGGAATGTATGGGTTTCCAAATTCATTATGCATATCAATTAATGAGGAGGTAGTCCATGGGATACCAGGAAATAAGCCATTAAAAAATGGAGACATTATTTCTATTGATTGCGGGGTTCTAATGAATGAATATTACGGTGATCACGCCTACACATTTACTGTTGGGGAAGTAAAAGAAGACATAAAAAAACTACTGGAAATAACTAAAGAATCACTTTATAAGGGAATTGAAAAATTAAAAGTTGGAAATAAAATTGGTGATGTTAGTGCAGAAATTCAACAATTCACAGAAAGTCACGGCTATGGCGTAGTAAGAGAACTTGTTGGGCATGGACTTGGAAAAAGCCTTCATGAAGAACCAGACATACCAAACTTCGGAACTGAAAATACAGGGCCAAAAATCCAAAATGGTTTAGTAGTTGCCATAGAACCAATGATTAACCTTGGAGGGAAAGAAGTAGAACAGGGAAGTGACGGTTGGACTGTCATCACCAAAGACAGGAAGCCGTCTGCTCACTTTGAGCATAATATTGCTGTAGTTGATGGTAAACCTAACATATTATCCTCCTTTGATTTTATTGAAAAAGACTAACATGCTCTAGCATACTGTCTAGGTATTTTCTGTCATTTGATAGTCTAGGTATTTTGTTTTGCCCCCCAAGTTTACCCTTTGATTTAAGCCAGTAATCAAAAAATCCAGTCTTTACAAAATGAATCTTCGGTTGCTTGATTGCTATATCTTTATATCTTTTAGCGTCATAATCCGAATTAATTTTTCGTAATTCTCCGTCTAATAGATTTATAAATTTTTCTTTGTTTTTTGGCTCTTCAATGAACTCAATAATCCACTCATGTGCACCTCTTTTTGTACCTGTAATAAATATTGGAGCAGCAGAATAATTATAAAATGACACAGATAGTTTTTTACAAGTTCTTGATAATGCTAAATCAGTGTTTTCAATCACCAACTCCTCACCAAAAGCATTAATAAAATGTTTAGTTCTACCTGTTATTAATATTTTATAAGGATTTAAGGAAACAAATTTAATTGTGTCACCAATTCTATACCTCCACAAACCGGAAAAAGTTGATATAATTAAAGCATAATCTCTGTTAAGTTTAACCCCAGAGATATCAGTTGTTTTTTTTGACTTACTATCTTCAAATTCATAAAAGACACCATGGTTGGTAAGTAATAACATTGAATTAGAATTAAGGTCATCTTGAAAAGCAAAAAATCCCTCAGAGGCATTATAAGTTTCTTGATAATTCATATGGCTACTAGGAATTAAATCTTTAAATAAGCTTTTGTAAGGCAAAAAGGAAACGGCTCCATGAATAAAAAGCTCAAGATTTGGCCAAACTTCTAATATGTTTTTTTTACCAGTAATCTTTAGAACCTCCTTTATCAAAACAATGGTCCATGTTGGAACTCCTGATAGGTTAGTAATGTTTTGTTTTGATGTAATTTCTGCCATTGTTTTAATTTTCTTTTCCCATTCTGGCATAAGAGCCACATCAATACTTGGCGTTCTAAGATATGATGCCCAAAATGGAAGATTTTTTAATAAAATAGCAGAAATGTCTCCAGTAAAAATTTTTTTCTTATCATCATAAGGCGTTATTTGTTTGCTGCCACCAAGAGCCAAAGCTAAACCATCAAATAGTTTTGACTTCTTGTTATTTTTTAGATAAACAGATAGAAGGTCTCTACCTGCTTTTAAATGATTAAGATCCAAAGATTCCTTAGAAACTGGAATGAACTTGCTAACATCGTTTGTAGTTCCAGATGACTTTGCAAACCAGGTTATTTCTTCTGGCCATATCACATTTTTATCACCGTTAAGAACGCTCTTTATTTTTTCAAAAAAATCTTCATAATTAACAATGGGAACTTTTGCTGAGTAATCATTATAAGATTCTATAGAACTAAAATCATATTCCTTTCCATATAAAGTATTGCTACCTCTTTGAGTTAATGCAGATAAAATTTCTTTTTGATCTTTTTTAGCATTTGCCTTAAAGTCAGATATAGACTTCTCTCTATTTTTTAAGAAAAAACGAGCAAAAAAAGTTAATATGCTCATTTTTATANCTTTCTTTTAAGCTCAAATCTCTGACCTANATATAATTTTCTTACTTGCTCGTCTGAAGCTAACTCCTCGGACGTACCGGACTTNANAAGTTTTCCNTCAAACATCAAATATGATCTATCGGTAATAGAAAGAGTTTCGTCNACGTTATGNTCGGTAATTAGTATTCCNATATTTTTCTTTTTAAGGGAATAAANAATAGACTGTATTTCTTCAACAGCAATTGGATCAACTCCNGCAAAAGGNTCATCTAATAAAATAAATTTTGGTTCTGTAGCTAGAGCTCTAGCAATTTCCGTCCNTCTTCTNTCACCNCCCGAAAGAACCATTCCCATACTGTCTTNTACATCTTCCANGCTNAACTCTGACAAAAGCTTCTCAGTCTTTGCTATTTGTTCTTCTTTACTTAGATCCGTNCCNTCTAGAACAGCTAAAATATTATCTCTGACTGAAAGGTTTCGAAAAACAGAAGCTTCTTGTGCCAAATAACCAATCCCTTTTCTTGCTCTCTGATACATAGGTAATTTAGTAATGTTTTCCTTACCTATATAAACCAACCCTGAATCAGGCTTAATAAGTCCTACTATTGAATAAAAGGTAGTTGTTTTCCCTGCGCCATTAGGACCTAACAATCCTACAATTTCTCCTTGCTTCACTTCTACCGAAACATTATCGACAACTGTTTTAGANCCATACTTTTTTAGCAAAGATTCTGCTGAGAGTGACATTTTTTTATTCATGCAACAAAAATATATATAATTAGTTTATATTATTAANTTTAAANNTAAACCANNTNATAATGTTAANNAGAGATAAAGTTAGNCTAATCTTTTTGTTAAAAAACTTTTTAAAGGGCATGCTTTTTTTTGCAGTAGCCCTAGCTTTTTATAAAATAACGTTTAGCTATTTAGACCTTTCTTCACTAAAAGAACAAGCTTCATTAGACCTGCCTTCAATATTTGTTTTCATACTGTTTTTTATGTCTGAATTAATACTAGGGCTAATTCCACCTGAGCTCTTTATGATATGGGCAATAACCTCCAGACCAATAACCTCTTATTTTATTTATGTGTTAATATTTTCAATTCTATCGTATACAGCTGGTTTTGCTGCATTCAATTTTGGAAAATATTTACACAATACATGGTTATATGATTTCATGAAAAAAAATATTATTGGAAAATACGAAAGAAAAATAAGTGCTTTTGGTTGGCTTTTTATAGTGGTTGCTGCTATTACTCCATTACCCTTTTCAGCGACATGCGCTGTTGTTGGAGCAGTTGGGTTTGATAGAAAAAAATATCTAATCTATTCTCTTGCAAGATTTATTAGATACGCTATTTATGGATTTTTTATCTGGTTAGCTCACCCGTTTTAAAGATTGGTTATTTCCACAATCTTATTTATCACATAATCAACTTCCTCGATAGAATTATACTTACTAAAAGAGAACCTGACATTAACAAACCCCTTTTCCGTTTTAATCTCTTTTAGCACATGGGAGCCAGAATCTGAGCCGCTTGAACAAGCACTTCCAGCAGAAGCTGCTATATTATTGATGTCCAAATTAAATAAAAACATTTGCTGATCTTCAACATTTGGGATGCTTGCATTTAAAACAGTGTATAGGCTATTATCAAGGTCCGAGGACAAGCCATTAAACTTTACTCCCTTGACTTTTTGTTTAAGCGTTTCTATCATATGACTTTTCAACGCTATAATCTTCTCTTTATGAGTGGCCATATTTTCATAAGCTAAAGTTAGGGCTTCAGATAGTCCAACGATCCCATAAACATTTTCTGTCCCCCCTCTCATATTTCTTTCTTGGGCTCCCCCATGAATATATGGAGAGATTTTGTGTTTGTTATTTAAATATAAAAAACCGATTCCCTTTGGGCCATGAAATTTATGAGCAGAACCTACAATCCCCTGAATGTTTATTTTATTTAAATCAATAGCATAATGCCCTACAGTTTGGACTGTGTCGGAGTGAAAAATAACATTATTTTTTTCACAAATTTTTGAGATGGTTTTTAAATCATTAATGTTTCCAATCTCATTATTACCATGCATAAGAGATACTAGAGAGTTTTTATTATTCGAGGTTAATTTTTCAAGATCATCTAAGTCTACTTCTCCATTATCATTTATTGAAACATATTTGATATTAATGTTTTGTGTCTTATTAAGATAATCACAGCAATGAAGAACCGCATGGTGTTCAACTTTAGAGGTAATAACGGTATCAATTTTTTTTTCTAGCACCGTATTAATTATGAACATATTATCAGCTTCAGTTCCCCCTGAAGTGAAAAAAATTTCTCCCGGTTCACAAGATAAAATGTCGGCAACTTTTGATCGAGACTTTTCTATAACTGATTTAATTTCTCTCCCTCTTTTATGAATAGATGAGGGATTGCCAAATCCATCTTCCATATAAGGAATCATCTTATCTAATACTTTTTTAGAGATAGGAGTTGTAGCCGCATTATCAAAATACACATTCATAATACCTGTAATTTAGAAATTATTTCTTTAGATAACTTTCTTGCTTTTTCAGATGTTGATGCTTCTGAAATAATCCTAACCACGGGCTCGGTATTAGATTTTCTTATATGAGTCCAAGAATTTAAAAAATCAATTCTTATTCCATCTCTTAAATCAATATCAAAATTTGAATATTCATTTGAAAAATAGGAAACTACCTTGTCCAAGCTTTGGTCAAATGTTGTTTTTGTTTTGTGTATGTAATAGGTTGGAAGAGATTTTTTTAATTCAGATAAAGAAATATCTCTTTCTGAAAGCAGAGTTAAAATTAATCCTATCCCAATAAGAGAGTCTCTACCATAATGTGTTGATGGAAAAATGACGCCACCATTACCTTCACCACCAATGTCTGCGTTTTTTTGTTTCATTTTCTCAACGACATTAATCTCACCAACTGGAGAGGAAAAATATTCTCCATTATATAGTTCTGTAATTTTTTTTAGAGCTAAAGATGATGACATATTAGAACAGGTAACAGGTTTATTTATTTTTGATATAATATGTTCTGCTGCAGCAACCAGTGTATATTCCTCGCCGAAAGGTTCTCCATTCTCATCTATTAAACACAGCCTATCTGCATCAGGATCAACCACAATCCCCAGATCAAAATTTCCTTTTTTAAGAACACTACATATCTCAGTTAGATTTTCAGGTAAAGGCTCAGGGTTATGCGCAAAAGCTCCATCAGGTATACAATTAATTTTTTTTATTTTTTTAATACCTAAAGTATTTAAAAACTCAGGGATTGCAACTCCACCTACAGAATTGATCCCATCAACAGCAACAGAAAATGACTTTGAAGATATTTTTTCTTTAGAAATCTCATTCTGAGAAAGCACCAAATCTATGTGATCCTCAAGCGCTCTGTGGTATTGGGTTATCTTACCTTTTGAGGAAGGGTTTGCTGTGCGCTCAACATCTTTAATTATTAACGCAACATTATCTGGAGAGAGAAACTCACCATTATTATTTAAAAGCTTTAAAGCATTCCATTTTTCATCATTATGACTAGCCGATATCATAATTCCTCCAGAAGCTTTCATTTTTTTTGTACAAATGCCAAGTGTTGGGGTGGTTACAAGGCCGACATCTATCACATCACATCCCTCATTAATTAAAATCTCTGAAACAATTTCTGATATTCGTATTCCTGATTTTCTTGCATCCCTACCTAATACAACAACCTGATTATCATACCTTGATATTATCTCTTGATGGTATGCTAAAGTAAATTGATTAATATCATAATCTGATAAAGACTCTCCTGGAATGTTTTCTAATGTCCCTCTGATACCAGAGATGGATTTAATTAATGTCATTTTAACCTTTTTTACAGTCTGTACCAGGGGTAACTGTTTTGCCGCAATAACCACACTCCTCACCTTTTGGGTTTAGATATGGATTCTGAGAGGCGCAAGTTCCTTTGAACTCTCCCCCCTTAATTAGAATAAGCCTTAAAGAAAGAGCAACAAAGAAAAACCCAACAAGAACAATTGCTATTATAGTTTCTGTCATTATTACAAAGTTATGAAATCAGTTTCTTATCTTTAATTAATATAAAAAATTCTTTTACTTCAATGTCTGAAAATAAATTTAATGAATTAAAATCAGTTATTTCTGAGCTAAGAGAAAAGTGTCCATGGGACAGAAAACAAACCTTTCAGTCTTTAAGGAGACTAACAATTGAGGAGGTATATGAGCTCTCTGAAGCNATTATTAACCAAGACCCTAAAAANATTGAAGAGGAATCAGGTGATTTATTATTACATATTCTTTTTTANGCCAAACTTGGAGAAGAAAAAAAGCTTTTTTCAATAAATACCATTATCGAAAAACTTATTTTCAAACTNAAGGAAAGNCATCCCCATATTTATGGAAACTTAAAGGCTAAGACCTCCNAAGAAGTTGAGGCCAATTGGGAAAAAATAAAGAAAAGAAAAAGAAAATCAAGTGAGACCTTATCNAACATATCAAATAAACTCCCCCCTNTAGTAAAGGCTATGAGGNTTCAAGAAAAAGTTAAGACCGTTGGTTTTGACTGGGAAAAAAAAGAACAGGTATTAGATAAAATTTATGANGAACTAAAGGAGTTAAAAAAAGAAGTGCATAAAAAACAAAATAATGANAAGATTGAAAACGAAATAGGAGACCTTCTTTTTTCAGTTATTAACTTTGCNAGATTCATAGGNATTGATCCAGAAGANTCTCTTGAGAAGACAAACATTAAGTTTATTAAAAGGTTTGGGTCTATGGAAAAAAGGATAATAAAAGAAGGTAAAGATCTAAGTAAAATGTCTCTACCTGAGATGGATAAATACTGGGAAATAGCAAAAAAAGATGAAAGAAAACAGCAATAAGTTTTTTGAAAAATCAAGAATTACNGTAGACGAAAANCAAACAGCAATTAGGCTAGATGTTTTTTTGTTTGATAAGATGCCCAATGTNACAAGGAACAAAATAAAAGAAGGAATTAAAGNGGGCCACGTCTTGGTAAANAAAAATAAAATTAANCCAAGCTATAANGTTAAACCNGGAGATTCCATTCANGTGAAAATTTTAAAGANAATAAANCCTACAGACATAAANCCTGAAAATATCTCATTAGATATTTTATATGAAGACAAGGAGTTACTNATTGTTAATAAACCNGCTGGCATGGTTGTTCATCCGGCACACGAAAATTGGGAGGGAACATTAGTNAATGCTCTTGTGTATCATTTTAAGAATTTNCCGGAGATGGAAGGAAATGAAGGGAGACCAGGATTNGTTCANAGAATTGACAAAGAAACTTCAGGTCTTTTAGTTATAGCTAAAACTAATAAGGCAATNGACTCNCTAGCAAAACAATTTAAAAATCATAGTATAGAAAGAAAATATCAAGCCCTNATTTGGGGTACTCCAAAAGAAGTTGAAGGAACTATTAATGTAAACTTAAGAAGATCACTGAAAGATAGAAGGATTGTTGAGGGTTANGCGGAAAACACATTAGGCAAAAANGCNATCACTCACTATAAAGTTTTNGAAAACATCCACTATTTNTCATTAATAGAATGTGAANTAGAAACAGGAAGAACTCATCAAATAAGNGCTCACATGAAACATTTAGGTCANCCTATTTTTTGTGACAAGACTTATGGTGGAAATACGATCGTAAAAGGCAATAGATTTTCAAACTATAAACGATTTGTAGAAAACAGCTTCAANCTAATAAATAGGCAAGCTCTTCACGCAAAAAGTTTAGGGTTCGTGCACCCAAAAACAAAAAAGAAGATGTATTTCGAAACNGANTTACCTCAAGATATNCAAGANGTTATCTCTAAGTGGAAAAAATATGAGGCTCCAAGTAGTNANTAGATCATCCTAGGATAACTCCCCAAGAGTTTAATGTTATCTATATATCTTTTTAAAATAATCTGAAAATTACTATTCAAAAAATGTCCCTCAAAATCAATGTAAAAAACATATTTAAAATCNGTTCCTTTTTTAGCTGGTCTACTTTCTAGTTTAGTTAAGTTTATTTTAGCATCATGAAATTCCTGTAAAAACTCAGCTAAGACACCATGTCCNTCTGATAAATTTACCAGTATNGAAGTTTTGTCATTTTTAGATATTACTNGATTCTCTGTGCCTGACAAAACTATAAATCGTGTATGATTGTCTTTCGAATCTTCAATTTTATNATAAAGGATTGGAACCCCTCTCTGNACAGCNGCAAACCTTGAACATATAGCNGCAGAGTCTTCTTNTTTATCAGCATATCTAACCGCTGCACTCGTGCTATTAACCGGTATACACTTAACTTCATCAGAAAAATAATTTTCNATAAAATCTTTACACTGTTTAAAAGCAATATCTTTTGAGTATATTTTTTTTATTTTATTGATTTCTTTAGCTCTTGTNGCAAAAGAAAAACTTATNGACATAGGAAGCTCAGAAATTATTTTTAGATTACTCACACCCAACAGNTCTATAGTTTCCTGAACTATACCTTCTTGATTATTTTCTAATGGAATAATTCCGTATTTAGTTTTTTTAGATTCAACCGAATCAAAAACAGATTTTATAGAATTAATAGGTAAATACTTCGCCTGAGAACCAAAATTACTTTCCGCTGCTTGGTGGGTAAAACTGCCCTCAGGTCCCAAATATGATATTCTTTCGGGAAGCTCGATGTTTCTTGCTGCAGCAAAAACTTCTTGAAAAATGGCCTTTATAGATTCTGCTTTTAATTTTCCCTCAGAGAGTCTACTCAATCTTTCAATTATCTCTTTCTCTCTCTCTGGCCTGTAAACGCTCTCGTTAGAAGCTGATTTAATTAACCCTATCTCGTGAACAATATCCATTCTTTCGTTCAAAAGATTCAAAATATCTGAGTCAATTTTATCGATTTTTGTTCTTAATTCTTCAATGTTCATTACTTTTATAGTAGGATTAATTTATTTCACAAAATAACTATTTATCCCATAAAAATTAATCATTATTTATAGTATTATGAGAGACACAAAATTATTTGATTTAATTGAAAAAGAAAAGATTAGACAAACAGAAGGAATAGAGTTAATTGCATCGGAAAACTACGCTTCTGAAGATGTGATGGCAGCAGCCGGAAGCATTCTAACCAATAAATATGCCGAAGGGCTTCCGGGAAAAAGATATTATGGGGGTTGTGTTGTGGTAGATGAAATAGAAGATTTGTGTAGAGAGAGACTAAAAAAATTATTTGATGCTAGCTGGGTAAATGTTCAGCCGCACTCTGGGGCGCAAGCTAATGCTGCGGTAATGTTAGCACTCTTAAACCCTGGAGATAAAATTTTAGGGTTTGATCTAGCACATGGAGGTCACCTCACTCATGGGTCTCCTGTAAATTACTCTGGAAAAATTTACCGTCCTTTCTTTTATGGGGTTAAAAAGGAAGATGGGTATATCGACTACGATAGCTTAGAAAAAACTGCAACAAAAGAAAAACCTAAACTAATAATTTGTGGCGCTTCATCTTACAGTAGAGACTGGGACTACAAAAAAATTAGAGAAGTTGCTGATTCCGTTGGGGCTTTGGTTTTAGCTGATATTGCTCATCCGTCTGGGCTAATTTCTAGAGGACTATTAAACGATCCACTAGATTATTGTCATGTTGTTACCTCAACTACACATAAAACCTTAAGGGGGCCTAGAGGAGGAATTATCATGATGCGAAACGACTTTGAAAATCCATTTGGAATTAAAACCCCAAAAGGTATTTTAAGAAAAGTTTCTTCATTATTAGATTCTGGTGTTTTTCCGGGAACACAGGGCGGACCCCTAGAACATATTATTGGAGCAAAAGCTGTAGCTTTTAAAGAAGCTTTGTCAGACAAATACCTTGAATATGTGGTTCAAGTAAAAAAGAACGCCAACACTATGTCAAAAGAATTTGTCAAAAGAGATTATAACATAATATCAGGGGGAACGGAAAATCATCTTATGCTTATAGACCTAAGAAACAAAAATATAACTGGAAAAGAAGCTGAAGAAAATTTAGGAATGGCAGATATAACTATAAATAAAAATATGGTTCCTTTTGATACAGAGTCACCATTTGTAACATCGGGCATGAGAGTAGGAACCGCGGCAATTACAACCAGGGGAATGGAGGAAGACGACATGAAAAAAATTGTTGATTTTATTGATAGGGTTATATGTGACACTGGTGAGATAGAGGCTGTAAGAAAAGAAATAAACGAGTGGGCAAATAATTTTCCTCTTCACAAGTAAATGAAAAAAGAAAAAGAAATGTCTTTTATTGATCACCTAGAAGAGCTTAGGTGGCATATAATCAGATCCTTACTGGCAGTTATTGTTTTCGCAATTATTGCGTTCGTCTCAAAGGAAATTGTCTTTGGTATTATATTGCTTGGCCCATCAAAAAGTGACTTTTGGACCTATCAAGCACTTTGTAACTTAGGACAACAAATTGGAGTATCAGCGTTTTGTATTGATGAGCTTCCTTTTATCATTCAAAGTAGACAAATGGCGGGTCAGTTCATGATGCATATTTCATCTTCCTTTGTGATAGGTATTATTTTTGCTTTTCCTTATGCTTTCTGGGAATTTTGGAGATTTATTTCTCCGGGATTATATGTTAATGAAAAGAAAGCAGCTAGAGGAGCAACCTTTTATGTTTCATTGCTCTTTTTCATTGGAGTAATGTTTGGGTATTTTATTTTAACCCCCATCTCCATCAACTTTTTAGCAAACTATCAAATAGATCCATCTATATTAAATGAGTTTGATATTATCTCATATGTTTCTACTATAACAACTTTAGTTTTAGCTTCGGGCATGCTCTTTCAGCTTCCTATGGTAATATATTTTTTAACTAAAGCTGGTATAGTTAATAAAGAGATTTTAAAAAATTACAGGAAACATGCAATTGTGATAATATTAATTTTTGGAGCAATGCTAACGCCCCCTGATCCTTTTAGCCAAATTGTAATGGCATTGCCTTTGGTCGGATTATATGAAATAAGTATATTGATATCTGGAGTAGTTAAAAAAACATATAAATGAAAATAATAATAGGCTCTGACCATGCTGGTTTTGAATATAAAGAAGACCTTATTGGGTTATTAAAAGAAAAAAATATTGATTTTATTGATTGCGGATGTGATAGTCCTGATTCCGTAGACTATCCTGACTATGCTCATGAAGTATCTATTAAGGTTCTAGATCAAAAAAACTCTTTGGGGGTGTTAATATGTGGAAGTGCAAATGGTGTTGCAATGGCAGCAAATAAACATAAGGGAATAAGAGCAGCAATTTGTTGGAATAACAAAATCGCTGAGCTTGCAACAACACANAACAGAGCTAATGTTTTATGTATACCAGCTAGATTTATAAGTAAAGAAGAACAAAGAAACATTTTTGATTCATTCATTAACGCTGAATTTCAAGGCGGCCGACATACAAGAAGAGTTGACAAAATTGATTGTTAAGATGAAAAGACAGAGAATTGAAAAACATGAAAGTTTGATACATCAAGTAATAAATGAATACCTCATCAGAGAGGGCAAGTCTTTTCTAGGAAATGAATTTGTTACGATAATGGGAATCAAATTATCGCCCGATCTAAGCGTTGCTCTAATATTTGTGAGTGTATTAAATAATGAAAAGTCACAGTTTGTAGAAGAAAGGCTTTCAGAAAGAAAATATGACGTTAAGCAATTTCTTGCTAGGTCAATTGGAAAAAAGATAAGAAAAATACCAGAAATAAAATTTATACTTGATAGCTCGGAGCACGATGCCTCAAGAATTAATAAGATTATTTCAGATCTAGATATTCCACCTAAAAATTAAAATGGGATTCGCAACAAGAACCGCCTTAAGATTAATTTTCTCCAAAAAGAAAAAAACCTTCATTAACTTTTTATCATATATTTCAATAATTGCCCTTAGCATTGGAACAGCGGCAATGATTGTTGTTTTGTCTGTTTATAATGGATTAGAAAATACACTGAAATCTATTTATAAGGATTTTGATCCCGAAATCAAAGTTGAAAAGTTTGAATCAAAATATTTTGAGGATACATATAAAGAAGTGATTTCAAGCATTGAAAATATAAGTGAGGTTTCCTCTATAATTGAAAATAAGGTTGTCCTTCAAAATGAGGAAAAGGAGGTAGTCGCTTATTTAAAGGGTGTAGATAACAACTTTACTAAACAAAACAGAATCTCTAAAAACCTAACAGAAGGGAGGTTTATTTTTAATTTTGATAATCTAGATTATGGAGTAATCGGAAGAGGAATAAAATATTCTTTAGGAATAAGAACAAACTCAGACTTTCAAAGCATAAAGGTTTTTTCATTAAATGAAGGAAAAAAACTAACTCCCTCTATGACTCAGCAAAAAATGTATAATGAAGATTTTTTAAAAACAGCAGGAGTTTTTGCAATTGAAAGCGGGTTTGATAACAATTATATTTTCACTTCTTTAGGTTTTGCTCAAACCCTATTTGACAAGAAAAATTACGTCTCGTCTTACGAAATAATGGTGGAAGACAAAGAAAATATAGAACAAACAAAAGAAAAGATTAAAGGAGCNTTGGGTTCAGACTTCTTGGTTTTAACTGACGTAGAGCAAAGGGCTGGTTTATATAAAATTCTTCAAACAGANAAGTTGGTAGTNTATTTTGTTTTTTTTATAGTTCTNTTTTTAAGCGCTATAAATATTTTCTTTTTGTTAATAATGATGGGNGTTGAAAAAAGAAAAGATATATCNATAATGTTTTCNTTCGGAGCAAAAAGACATCAGGTTAGAAACGTNTTTATTAGTCAAGGGNTAATCATTGGTTTAATAAGTGTTATTTTAGGNTCTTTAATTGGTGTTTCNCTAACTTGGNTNCAAGANACTTACGGATTAGTTCAAATTCAAATGACAAGTTCTATTTTAAATGCATATCCTGTAGAGTTTTTATTTGAAGATTTACTTGTAGTTTCTGGTATGGTAANTTGTGTTGCGTTTTTAGCATCATTATTTCCAGGNATTATATCTACATCAAAAAATAATTTTAATAATATTAAAAAAGCTTTTGTATGAAACTAAAAATTGGAGATAACTATAAAGAAGAGTTTGTCATTACTCAAGAAATGGTAAACAAGTTTGCAGAACTTAGTGGAGANAAAAANCCTCTTCACTTAGATAAAGAGTTTGCTGCTAAGACAAGNTTTAAAAAACCAATTGTGCACGGATTATTTTCTGTAACATCTTTTGGAAAGGTAATGGGAACAAAATTTCCNGGTCATGGTTCTATACACGTAGGACAAAACTTGAGCTTTAAGAGGCCACTTTATCCTGATCAAAAATATGTTGTTTACATAGAGCTTGTTAAAATAATTAAGGACAAACACTTTGGAGTTTTTAAAACTCAAATTTTTGATACTAAAAACAACTTAGTTGTCGATGGAACAGGAACTGCTCTTCACGAAGAAAAGTTATAACTCACTTTCACAGTGAAAATCAGAATCCATAAATGAACCTATAGGAGAACCGTCTGGTGGAGTTAGTTCATCAGGAAAATTAATATCTACTTCTCCAGATAAAAACTTCATTATTTTACTAGATAGGTATTCATAGTGATAATCTTTTTCACTCATTCCGTCTAAATTATTTTTTAAAATATTAATTGAATTATATACTCTCGCATTAACCTCTTCGTGTGTTCTGTCACTATTTGCTAGCATAAACAAGTGATTTAAAACACTATGGTTTACCATTTTGGAAATCTCAATTTCTACATTATTTAGACCAAGCTTTTTATTTGTAAAGTCTTTCAAAATGGTTGCTTCTATTATTTTATCAAGAATCATTGAAAGCCCAGGTTGAGAATTTATGTCTCTCGCTTTTAGTGTTAACAATCGAGAAGCTCGCTCGGGATTCAACAACATTTTTAAAGTTAGGTTTGTTGCGGTTTCGGCTGCAGCTAAATAATCAAACGTTAAACCAGTTCTTGATTTAAACGTTTCTCTTGTTCTAGGATAACCAAATGCTCTTGGGGGAATTAATTCAATAAGGCTTTCATTAAGCGATAAGTTTTTTGGCTCAATGGAAGACAACAAAGAGTTTAAAGCTTTAATCTGTTGATCAGATGGCAAAAGCTTAGTTATTAATTGCCCATCACCTTTAACCGCATAATTATATTCCAAACCTCCAACTACTTTTGCCGCTGCCTCAATCTGATATCTATGAAGTAGATACATAGGCACCAACACTTCCTCAATACTCGACATAGGCTCTCCTGTTTTTATAGCATTATCTAGAAAATTATCAAGAATATAACGTCTCATTTTTAACATTCGTGTTAATTCATCAGCAGCATCAAAACCATTGTCCCAGAGATGTGATCTAGGGTGAGCGCTTGAGGCTGGTCTTGAATCCTGATCAGAAATAAAATAGATGTCTTCTTTATATCCATCTTGGAGAATTTTATTTAAGTGAAGCTCTTCGTCTGAGTCAAACTGCCTATAGCCCCAATTGATTGCAAGCTTATCCCAATCTCCAATTCCATGATCATATGCATCAGAAAGGTCAATGTTGTTCTCTGAAAATTTTATTAAAGGGTGAGGGTAATCCATCACAGATTTTCGGTTTCTTGCGCTAGAAATAAAATTATGAGATAAGCCTATAGTGTGCCCAACTTCGTGAGCAGAAAGCTGTCTTAGTCTTTTTATTGCCATCTCTTCCATCAAAACACTTTCATTCCCTTTAGCATAAGGTCTTAGCAAGCCTTCGGCAATTAAATAATCTTGCCTTACCCTGAGTGATCCTAAAGAAACGTGACCTTTAATTATTTCACCTGTCCTAGGGTCAACCACTGAAGAGCCATATGACCATCCCCTAGTAGATCTATGAACCCATTGNATAACATTATACCTCACATCTAACATGTCGGCACCCTCTGGCAAAACTTTTATTTGAAACGCGTTTTTAAAACCAGCAGCTTCAAAAGCTTCATTCCACCAGGAGGCTCCTTCTAACAATGCTGACTTAACTGGCTCAGGAACCCCACGATCAAGATAATATATTATAGGTTCTACAGCTTCACTTACTTCTTTGGTTGGATCTTTCTTTATTAAACGATGTCTTCTTATGTATTTTACGTGAAGATCTTCTTGAATGGGGCTTGCGTAGTCATAAAAAGTCATAGCTCCGTAACCAGCTCTCGGATCAAACTTTCTTGGAGTATAACCATCATCTGGAAGCTTTACAAAAGAATGTCTTGTCCTAACAGAAAAACTTTCTGAGTCTGGAGAAACAGATCTTAACCAACTTCCGGTGACATTTCCTTTAAAAGTTAAGAAAGCTTCAAGTTCTGAGTTGAGGGGAAAGTTTTTTGATTTTGAATTNTCAAACGTAGAGGAGTTTTTATCAATCTTAAAAGATCCTTGTTTTCTTTGATTAAGCCTTAGGGTTATTTTATGGGAATCCCTAATAACAAAATCTGAGATATCGATAAGGTATGAGTTTTTATCNTTCACAACTATATTAAAACCCCACAAAGTTGACTTCGCAAAAGCATCCTCAACAGACTTGACCTCTTCCTCATTATTAGATACAGCCCTGTATTTATAATTTGGCTGAACCATTAAAATTTTTGGTCCTATTTTAATAAACTTGATTATTCTTGTTCCACCTATTTGTCCCCTGTCCAAACCAATGTCATTAGATCCTACCCCTGCAGACAAGTAATTCACATAGATCATTTCCTCGTTTAGGTTTTCGATCTCAAGATATACCTTGCCCTTTGTGTCGTCCCAATAATAATTTAAAAAACCCTCTTTTTTATCGAAGTCTTGAGTGAACGATTTTATTGAATTGCCCTGAGAATGAGCCGTTTGGCATAAACTAAAAATAAGTAAATAGACAAAAAATTGTAAGGCTGGTTTTTTCATAATTGTTGTTTATTGAGTAAAAATAATATCATCTTTTTGTTGTGGGTTTTTTAATCTTAAAACCGAAAGTTTATTTAATACCTCAAAGTATATTAAATTTTCTTGTTCTTCAAAATCAGAAAANAATGATCTGTCTGTAATTGTTATAGTTTTTAACTTTTTGATTTTTAATACTTCAAAATAACAGTTAATAGTACCGTTAATATATTCGTGACCTAAATAATTAATAGAATGTTCTTTTCCATTGACCTTAAACTGAACGTTTTCATTTAAATACTCTTCAATATAATTATCAACTAACTCTCTTTTTGATCCTAAAATATCAAATTTATTTAGTTTGTTTTTTTTCTTTAGAGCAACTTCAAAATCATCAAAAAAAATTTTTTTTTGAACTTCTATCGCTTTTCTTTCTACATCATACTCCATATACGAGACGCTTACATAAAACTCGTGCAGAAAAAAAAAAATGAAACAATAGAAAGTATGTTGATCATAAATATTTTAATAAATTTAACAACAAATTTTTACTGAAAGAATATGGAAGAGTTTAAAACATGGTTTTTAGTTGGGTTTGATCACATNTTAAATGCTGCTGCTTTAGATCATATATTGTTTGTTTTAGCACTCGTAGTTGTATACAAACCAAATATGATAAAGCAGATTGTTATACTTATAACAGCCTTTACCATCGGTCACTCAATAACACTAATTATATCTGCTTTAGATTTAATAACATATGACCAAAAGGTTATTGAATTTGCAATACCATTAACAATTGTATTAACCTCCTTTAATAATATCGTCAACAGAAAAAAAGAAATAAAAAAAGCTGTTAACTCAAATTACGTAATTGCTTTAGTTTTTGGGTTGGTCCATGGTTTGGGTTTTGCTAATTATTTAAAGGCATTGTTGTTTGAGGGGAATATTGTTATGGAGTTGTTTTCATTTAATGTAGGTATTGAGGTGGCTCAACTTATCATTGTCTTTGTTTTTTTATTTTTTAGTTTCCTAGGATCAAACTATCTTTTTAAAAAGAGAGAAAACTGGGTGCTATTTGTGTCTTCTGCAATTTTTGGTATAAGTTTGATGTTAACGTTAAACGCAAAATTCTGGTAATATGAAAAGATTTTTATTGTTATTATTTATAGTTATTAGTCACACCTCTTTTTCTCAAGGGTCCTATGGAGAGTGGGAGAAAAAATTTGAACAGCTTGGTACTATGCTACCAACCCCTAACACATATCGAGCAGCTTCTGGAGCTCCAGGTATAGACTATTGGCAACAAAAAGCGGACTATAAAATCGATGTTAGAATTGATGATGAAAACCAGATACTTTATGGTGAAGAAGAGATAACATATTTCAATAATTCACCAGATGTTTTGAGGTATCTGTGGGTTCAATTAGATCAAAATGTGAGAGCTAACGACTCAAATACACCCCTTGTGTCTCCATCTAAAATGTCAAACTCATTTAGTGGAAAGAGCTTACAGAGACTTACAAACGAATTCACTAACATAAAAGGTGAAAAATACAATGGGGGATACAAAATTGCACATGTCAAAGACTCACAAGGAAAAGATTTAAATTACTTAGTGGTCAGTACAATGATGAGAATAGACCTTGATGAACCTATGTCAACTGGTGACTCCTACACGTTTAATATTAAGTGGTCATACGAAATAAATGACAGAATGAAAATAGGAGGAAGAGGAGGTTATGAGTATTTTCCAAAAGATAAAAATTTTAGTTACACTATAGCTCAATGGTTTCCTAGAATGGCAGTATATGATGATAAGGAAGGTTGGCAAAACAAACAGTTTCTTGGAAGAGGTGAGTTTGCTTTACCTTTTGGAGACTATGANTTGAACATAACTGTTCCAGCAGACTTCATAGTNGCTGCGACCGGTGATCTTCAAAACGCAAAAGAAGTTTTAACAAAAAAAGAATTAGAAAGGTACGAAAGAGCAAAAACAACATTTGATAAACCGGTAATTATAACCACTCAAGAGGAGGCAATAAAAAAAGAAAACAATCCAGTTAGAAACAAAACTAAGACNTGGAGATATAAAGCAGATATGGTTCGTGATGTGGCCTTCGCTACTTCTAGAAAATTTATTTGGGATGCTATGGCTGTTCAGTTAGATAACAATACGCCGCTTGCTATGTCTTATTATTCAAAAGAAGGGAATCCGCTCTGGGAAGAAGAATCTACTAAAGCGGTAGCAAACACTTTAAAAACATTTTCTAAACACACCATTGAATACCCTTACCCCGTAGCGATATCCGTTCATGCGGCCTCTATAGGAATGGAGTATCCTATGATCTGTTTTAATTTCGGAAGACCAAATGAAGATGGAACATATTCAGATGCTACAAAGTGGGGAATGATAAGCGTAATAATTCATGAAGTAGGACACTTTTTTATACCAATGATTATTAACTCAGACGAAAGACAGTGGACGTGGATGGATGAGGGACTTAACACATTTGTACAGTCTTTAACGCAAAGAGAATATTACAGCGACGGACCGCTTAGGAGGGGAACAGCTGAGAGTATTGTAAATTATATGAGAATGCCAAAAGACATGCTTAGACCAATCATGACAAATTCTGAACAAATTGCTGGTAGAGAGTTTGGAGCTAACGCATATGCCAAGCCAGCAGCGGCGTTAAGTGTTTTGAGAGAAACAATCATGGGGCCTGAGCTTTTTGATTATGCTTTTAAAGAATATTCCAGAAGATGGGCATTTAAACACCCAGACCCAGCTGATTTCTTTAGAACTATGGAGGACGCTAGCGCAATAGATTTAGATTGGTTCTGGAGGGGATGGTTCTACTCAACAGATAATGTTGATGTATCTGTTGAAAACGTAAAATGGTATAAAATGAAAAACATAGATGAGCCATTTGAAAATAGGGCAAGCGTTAGAGAAAAAGAAATTAAAGGAAATAAAAAGATAGCATCTGATGATCCAAAATACTCGCTACCTTTTCAGCCGACTGAATTTAATTTCTCAAATACAAATAAAAATGAGTATAGAGAATTTAGAAATGAAGTTAATGACAATGCCATTAAACTTGAAAATGCTGATAAAAATTTTTATGAGGTAACCTTTGAGAATAAAGGGGGTCTTGTTACCCCATTAATAATAGAGTGGACATACGACGATGGCTCAAAGGAGATTGAGAAAATTCCTGCAGAAATATGGCGATTCAATGAAAAGGTTGTTAGTAAAGTTTTTATTAAAGATAAGGTGGTTAAAAACATTACTCTTGATCCAAATAAAGAAACGGCAGATGTAAATGTTAAAGATAATAACTACCCTAGAGTAGAGGTAAAAAGTGATTTTGACAGGTTTAATAATTAAAAGGGAAGTTTTTGAACATCAACATTTCCTCCGGTTAAAATAATTACAACCTTTTTATTTTTAAATTCTTTTGGTTCTTTTAAAAGAGCAGCTAGAGGGACAGAACAGGACGGCTCACAGACTATTTTTAATCTCTCCCAAATTAATCGCATTGCTGAGATAATTTCTTCCTCAGTAACTGTTATTATATTACTTGCCCCGTTTAATATTATATTAAAAGTCCGCTCAGATAAAGACGTTTTAAGTCCATCTGCAATTGTATTTGGTGATTGAACGGGTATTAATGTTTTTTTAGTAAACGACTCATATGCGTCTGATGCATTAAGTGGTTCTGCTAGGACAACTTTTGTTTTTGAAGAAAAAAGTTTTGTAGATAAAACTGTACCTGAAGCTAAACCCCCTCCACCAACAGGACACATTATAAAATCTAAATCATTAGTTGTGTCATAAATTTCTTTAGCACATGTAGCCTGGCCACAAATAACATCTTCATTATCAAAAGGGTGGATAAAGTTTGCGTTTGTTTTTTGNATTATATTATTGCAAGTTNCTTCTCTTGATTTTTCATTATTNTCACATAAATAAACNTNAGCCCCATATCCTTTAACAGCCTTNACTTTTATTTTTGGTGCTCCTTTGGGCATGACTATATGCGCTTTAGCGTTAACGATTTTAGAAGATAGAGCTACCGCCTGGGCGTGATTTCCAGATGAGTGTGTGACAAAACCATTACCTCTTTCTTCCTCTGAATAAGACAATACAGCGTTTATTGCACCTCGCATTTTGAATGCTCCTATCTTCTGAAAATTCTCACATTTAAAATAAAGNTTCGCTCCTGATATTTTGTTTATAGCCGATGAGCTTAACAAAGGAGTGTTGTGAATNTATTCACTAATCCTATCATGAGCAGAGAGGATTTTTGATCGGTAATTTTCTATATCTAGTGTGCTTCTAACCATGTCTTACCTATACCTACATCCACGGTTAACGGGACTTTAATTTTAATTACATTCTCCATAATTGATTTTACATTTTCTTCNAGNTCCTCCCTTTCAGACTTAATCACATCAAATACTAACTCATCATGAACCTGCATAATCATTTTCGACTTAAGACCNTTCTTGTTCATCCAGTCAGAAATTTTAATCATTGCTAATTTAATTATATCTGCAGCACTTCCTTGGATTGGTGAATTAATAGCNTTTCTTTCAGCAAACCCACGAAGAGTAAAGTTTCTAGAGTCTATATCTCGAAGGTACCTTCTCCTACCCAAAATGGTTTCAACATATTTTTTCTCTTTCGCTTTTTTTATGGAGTTNTCCATATACTNCTTCACTAAGCTAAACTCTGAAAAATATGAGTCGATAATCTCTTTAGCTTCTGAGCGAGGTATNTCTAGGTTTTGAGACAAGCCAAAAGGTGATATTCCATAAATTATCCCAAAGTTAACCTCTTTAGCTCTCCTTCTCATGTCTCCCGTAACATCTTCAAGTGAGACATTAAAAACCTTTGAGGCTGTTATTGAGTGAATGTCTTTCTCGTTTTTGAAGGCATTTATCATTTCTGGATCACCACTAAACGAAGCAATAATTCTAAGCTCAATCTGAGAATAATCAGCCGCTAATATAAAATCTCCTTCGTTTCTTGAGACAAAAGCAGAGCGGGTTTCCCTTCCTAAAGATGTTCGAATAGGTATGTTTTGAAGNTTAGGTTTATTGGAGCTCAACCTTCCTGTGGCTGTTACCGCTTGAGCATAATCAGTATGNATTAAACCGTCTAATGGTGAGACCATTTCGGGAAGAGCATTAATATAGGTTGANAGAAGTTTTTTGTATTCTCTAAACTCTAAAATCAAATCAACTATTTTATTTTTTTTTGATAGCTTCAAAAGAATTTCCTCTCCTGTTGAATACTGTCCTGATTTGGTTTTCTTTGGGTTTTCGTCAATTTTTAATTTATCAAACAAAATAACCCCAAGTTGCTTTGGTGAGGCTATATTAAAAGTTTCACCAGCTATTGAGAAAATTTTTTGTTCTGTTTCTTCTATTAGTTTTGTGAGTTGATTTGACATGCTTGATAAAAAACCAACATCTATTTTAACGCCGTTATTTTCTATTTCACACAACACGCGCATCAACGGTTGTTCGACATCATAAAAAAGGCTAGATAATTTTAGTGTTTTAAGCTCTTTATCAAGAATTTTTTTAAGAGTAAAAGTAACATCTGCGTCCTCACAAGCATAATGACATATATCTTCAGGAGGTAAGTCTGTCATTTGTTTTTGATTTACACCAGGCTTGCCAATAATATCCTCTATAGGCACACACTTGTGGTTTAAATAATTTTCAGATAAGAC
>NZWZ01000027.1 GCA_002701745.1 Flammeovirgaceae bacterium | reverse complement strand
AAAAATAAGAATAGAAGAGGCAATATATGGTAACGTATTGGTTTCTGTAACAGAGGCGGTTAATAACGCAATTGTTCACGGAAACAAAGAAAACAAAAACAAAAAGGTTAGGTTGGGTTTAAAACAAAACAAAAAAAGTGTTCGGTTTATTGTTGAAGACGAAGGAATGGGGTTTGACCACAACACCCTACCAGACCCCACTAATCCCAAAAACCTTGAAAAAGTTAAAGGAAGGGGTATATTTTTAATCAAAAACCTATCAGACAAAACAACCTTCAAACAAGGTGGAAGGGTTGTTGAGATGCTTTTTAAGCTCTAAAATGTACCTAACAAACTTTTTTTCAGAAGATAAAACCTTTGTTGTAAAAGGTAAAAAAAACATAAGAGAGCTAATCAAAAAAATTTGTTTAGAAGAAAATAAAAAGCTTGGTTTTATTAATTGTGTGTTTTGCTCAGACAACTACCTGATAGAGATAAACAACAAATATCTTCAGCATGATTATTTCACAGACATTATAACCTTTGATTATAGTGAAAACAAAAAAAACATTGAGGGAGATTTGTATATCAGTGTTGACAGAACAAAAGAAAACGCAAAAAAATACAAGGTTAACGAAAACACCGAACTTATTAGAGTGGTTATTCATGGTTTACTTCATTTGATTGGTTATAAAGACAAAACAAAAAAAGAAAAGACCTTAATGTCTGAAAAAGAAAATAAATATCTTTCTTTGTACAAACAAAAAAAATAAAGTTCCACGTGGAACACTACGAATATGTTTGCAAAATATGATGTGATTGTTGTTGGTGCGGGCCATGCTGGCTGCGAGGCTGCAGCTGCAGCTGCAAATATGGGCTCCAAGGTACTCTTAGCCACTATGAACATGGGGACAATAGCACAAATGTCTTGTAACCCGGCAATTGGGGGAGTAGCTAAAGGACAAATAGTTAGAGAAATAGACGCTCTAGGTGGAATGACCGGCCTTGTAACAGACGAAAGTATTGTACAGTTTAGAATGTTAAATCTATCAAAAGGTCCTGCGATGTGGTCTCCAAGAGCACAAAACGACAGAATGGTTTTTGCTGAAAAATGGCGTTTAATTCTTGAAAGAAATAAAAACGTTGATTTTTGGCAAGAAATGATTGTTAATATTATTGTAGAAAAAAACAAGGTTGTCGGTGTTAAAACATCATTAGGGTTAGAGATTAGATCAAAAGCTGTTGTTTTAACAAACGGAACTTTTTTAAATGGCATTATCCATGTTGGAGAAAAAAATTTCGGAGGTGGAAGGACCGGAGAGAGGGCATCAAAGGGTATAACAGAGCAGCTAGAGGGGTTGGGTTTTGTTTCCGGAAGAATGAAAACAGGGACACCGCCTAGGTTAGATGGAAGAACAATAAACTACAGCAAGATGGAGGAACAAAAAGGAGACAAAAACCCTGGAACGTTTTCTTTTTTAACAAAAAAACAACTAAAAAAACAGCTTTCGTGTCACATTACATATACAAACCCTAAAACACACTCGGTTTTAGGTGATGGTTTTTCAAAATCCCCCATGTTTAACGGGAGGATTAAGGGTGTTGGACCTAGGTATTGCCCGTCAATAGAGGATAAAATCACAAGGTTTGCAGAAAGGGATAGACACCAAATCTTTGTAGAGCCAGAGGGTTGGAATACTGTTGAGGTTTATGTTAATGGGTTTTCAACATCATTACCAGAAGATGTACAGCTTAAAGCTCTTAAAACAATAAGTGGGTTTGAGTCTGTAAAAATGTTCAGACCAGGTTACGCAATAGAGTATGATTATTTCCCCCCAACACAACTTGAACACACTTTAGAAACCAAACCAATTAAAAACCTATATTTTGCTGGACAAATTAATGGAACTACGGGTTATGAAGAAGCGGCTTGTCAGGGGTTAATGGCTGGGATAAATGCTCACAATAAAATAAAGAAAAAAGAGCCTTTTGTGCTAACAAGGTCAGATGCTTATATAGGTGTATTAATAGACGACCTGATAAACAAAGGAACAGACGAGCCTTATAGAATGTTTACTTCAAGAGCCGAACACAGGATTCTTCTTAGACAAGACAACGCTGATTTGAGGTTGACAAAAATAGGTTATGATATGGGGTTAGCTGGAAAAGAAAGATTAGACGCTGTAGAAGAAAAAGAAAAAGAAATTAAAAGGCTAGCTGGTGTTGTTAAAAAAACAAAGATAGAGCCAAAAAAAGCAAACCCTATCCTAAAAAAGCTAAAATCAGCTGAGATTAAAGAAAAAAGAAGTGTTGGGTTGTTGACAAAACGGCCTGGAGTGTCTCTGAAACACCTGATGGACAATAAAGAGTTTGGTCAAGACGTTCTCGATCAGGTTGAGATTAATCTGAAATATGAGAGTTATATATTAAAAGAAAAAGAGGTTGTTAGTAAAATGAAAAGGTTGGAAGAGAGCAGAATACCAGATCGTTTTAATTATAACAAACTAGTGTCCCTTTCCGCAGAAGGAAAAGAGAAGCTAAACAAAATTAAGCCAAAATCTATAGGTCAGGCCTCTAGAATTAGTGGTGTATCCCCTTCTGATGTTTCTATTCTGATGGTCCATTTAAGAAAATAAAATGAGTTGTTTGGTTTGTGGTAACAAAGAGTTAAGTGTTTTTTTAAAAACGAAAGACTATTCTTTTTCTGGTGATTCTTTTGAATTAAAAAGGTGTGATTCTTGTAAAGTTGTTGTTACAGCACCGGTTCCGAACAACATAAACAAATACTACAACGTTGAAAATTATGACTCTTTTCGCCAAAAACCTTCTTTATTTGGGTTTGTTTATGGGTTTGTTCAAAAAATAAACACCTCTTACAAGTTAAGCTTATTAAAAAAGAACAAAACAACACTTGACTTCGGCGCGGGATCTGGTTCTTTTGTTCAGGAAGCTTACAGAAGGGGTTATGAGATATACGGCTACGAGCCAATTAACCAAATAAAAAACAAACGAATAACTAAAAAAATTGAAGATTTACCAAAAAANAGATTTGAACAAATAACNATGTGGCATGTATTAGAGCACACCAAAAACCCAAAAGCAGAGCTTTTAANGCTAAAGAAAATGTTAAAAAACAAAGGGAAGGTGTTTGTTGCTTTACCAAACATTAGTTCATACGATAACACTTATTACGGAAAACATTGGGCAGGATATGATGTGCCTAGGCACCTTTACCATTTTACAGAGAAATCTTTTAGTGGTTTGTGTGAACAAACNGGNTTTAAAATTCAAAAAAAAATACCGCTGTATTTTGATTCTTTTTATGTTTCTATGTTAAGTGAAAAGAANAAAAAAAACCNNCTGTGGCCTNTTTTTGGTTTGTTTNTTGGTTTAGCTTCTAACATTGTCTCTNTTTTTACAAAAAATCANTCTAGTATTATTTATATTATAAAATAATGATACGTAATTTTTTCATTTTGCTTTTATGTGCATTTGGCTGCGCTCAAGTAAAACCATTAACTGGGGGTGAAAANGACACAATACCACCNAACATTATTAAATCTATACCAGAAAGGTTTTCAACAAANACAAATAGTGACTACTTCTTTTTTGAGTTTGANGAATTAATTGANGCATCCACACTGAGAGANAAGTTAATCATTTCTCCTTTTTATGATGGNTCTTTTGAGGTTAAAACAAAAAAAAANACAATCACGATATTTTTCGANTCATTATTTGAGGACAANACAACCTATATATTCAATTTTGCTGATGGTGTTNCTGATGTTACNGAACGAAACCCATCACTTAATTCAAAATTTGTATTTAGNACGGGTGATAAGATTGATTCCTCGTACNTATCCGGAGTAATTCACAACCCTCTAAAAAACGAGTTAGTTGAAGGGGCTTTAGTTGGGCTTTACAACAAAGAAGATAGTTTGGATCTTTTTCACAAAAAGCCTGTATATTTTTCTTTAACCGATGAAGGTGGACGGTTTAGAATAGAAAACCTTAAAAAAGATGAGTATACTATTTATGCGTTTTTTGATGAAAACAACAACCTTCAAGCTGAATATAAAAAAGAACTTTTCGGTTTTTTAGAAGAGTCTATATTAATAGGAGAGAGTATAGAAAACCTTTATATACCAATTTTTAATGAAGACCTAACTAACTTAGAGTTATTAAGAAAAAGAGAGAGGGGTAGTGTTGTTGATTTAGTTTACAACAAAAAAATTAAAGAGTATAAGGTTTTTTGCGTTGAAAACATTTCATATGGTTTAAACGATAACAATTTACTTTCTGTTTATAGAAACAAGGTTCAAAAAGACTCTGTTTTTCTAAAGGTTAGTGTAAAAGACGTTAACAACTATATAGCAGAAGATAGTTTTTATATAAAATTTGGTGAGGAGGTAAATACCAATAATGAGACAAAGTCGAGTTTTAAGCTGAAATCGAATAATGCAGATGACTCTATAGAATTTAAACTAGAAACAAACAAACCTCTAATTAAATACAGTATTGATAATGTTAAAATAAAATATGATACTGTCGTACTACCAAAAAGGTTTTATGGTTATTACACCAAAAAGAAAAGTAATAATTTGATAGAGGGTAAAATGTTTATTCAAGTAGATTCTGCTTNTAAATACATAGAAAAAATTAAGAAAGACATAATTGCTGACAGTTTGGGTTTTGAAAACGATTCTATTTATAAAAGTGTTTCTGGATATTATAAGAGGCTTAATACAAGTAAACTATCCTTAGAAATAAAAAAAGGTTCTATTATAACAATTGATAATGACTCAATAAAAACAATAAAAGAAGATTTAAGAATAAGGGGGAAAGATTATTATGGTGGGTTGTCAGGNTCCGTTGTCAANATAGAGAATAATAAAAATATTATAGTAGAATTGGTAAATGAAAAATTTACACAAATTATTAACAACAAAATGAAAGGTTATAGTTTTGATTTTCAAAAAATCCCCCCAGGAAAATATTATTTAAGGGTTATTGAGGATAAAAACAACAATTATGAATGGGATTACTACACTATAAAAAAGAAAATGGATAGTGAAAGAATAACGTATTACCCTGAATTAATTGAGGTTCTTTCAAACTGGACAATTGAAGATTTACTATTTGATGTTGAAGAAAGTGTTGAAAAAATGTTTGAATAGTTGATTACCAGATCAATTCAGTTGACTATTGAANTTATAACAAAANAATTAACATNAAAATATTAACATATTTTATTTANATATTTTTAGTNTATAACATAACAATCAGATAATCAGTATTTTATATGTTAATAAAACGTTTATTTATTATTGATAAAAGTTATACACATATTAACATTATAATGATTAAGATAAGATTTTAATATTAAAAAAAANTAATATTATTATAATCAGTATTTATAAAATATAAAGTTTATTAANATTAAAATCATAAAATAATTTTTGTATTCTTGCTACATAAATGGATAAAATTAACATTAAAAAAGTTGCAGTAATTGGTTCAGGAATAATGGGTTCGAGGATAGCTTGTCATCTATCTAANATNGGATTGAGCGTTATATTATTNGACATATGTCCTACAGAACTGAATGAAAAAGAAAAAAAACNAAATAAAANGTTAAAAGACAAAAGTGTAAGAAATAGAATTGTTAATGATTCTCTATTAAATTCTATTAACTCTAAACCTTCTCCGCTTTTTTTAAAATCACTAACAGATAATATAGTCACGGGTAATCTTGAAGATGACACTCACTTGATATCAAACGTTGATTGGATAATTGAAGCTGTCGTTGAGAACTTAGAAATCAAAAAAAATGTTTATGATTTAATAGAAAAACACAGATCAAATAAAACAATTATATCAACTAATACATCTGGTATTCCTATTAAACAAATATCTGAAGGTAGATCAAAGAATTTTAAAGAGTTATTTTTAGGTACACACTTTTTTAATCCACCTAGATACTTAAGGTTGTTAGAAATAATACCTGGTAAAGAGACAAAAAAAACCGTAATTGATTTTTTTATAGACTTTGGTTCAAAAACTTTGGGAAAAGAAACCGTAATATGTAAAGACACACCTGCGTTTATTGCTAACCGTTTAGGAATATATTCTTTAATGTCAACTATTCATTCTGTAGAAAAATTTAACCTGAAAGTTTCGGAGGTTGATTTCTTAACGGGACCAATTATTGGCAGACCAAAATCCGCCACTTTTAGAACCATGGATGTGGTTGGTTTAGACACGGCAGTTAATGTTTCTAATAATTTATTGAAAGATTTAAAAGAAGACGAATCAGTATCTATGTTTAAACTTCCTGGTTCAGTAAAAAAATTATATAACAACAAACAGTGGGGAGATAAAACAGGCAAAGGTTTTTATAAAAAAGAGGTTGACGAAAAAGGAAAAAAAACGTTTTATGAGATAAATCTAAACACTGATAAATATGAAACATACGAAAACAATCAAGACAAAGAATTATTAAACATAAAAAAAGAAGAAAGTTTAGATAAGCGAATTACTGACTTGGTGTCTCTTAAAACAAAACATGGAGATTTTTATAGATCTATTTTTTATGATTCTTTTAGGTATTGTTCTTTACGGATACCCGAGGTAAGTGATGACGTCTATAAAATAGATAAAGCTATTTGTTCTGGTTTTGGATGGAAAAAAGGTCCTTTTGAAACATGGGACGCAATAGGAGTAGAAAAGGTATTTAATGAAATGTTAAAACTCAAATTAAAACCAGCGCCTTGGGTTGAGGAAATGTTGTCTTTAGGAATAAAATCATTTTATAAGTTTTCAAACAATAAAAAACATTTTTATGACATAAAAGAAAAAAAACACAAACCCATTCCAGGATCAGAGGATTTGGTTGTTCTTGACGCCTTTAAAGAAAACGACGTCGTTTGGTCGAATAAAGGGGTTACTTTATACGATATAAAAGATGGTGTCTTGAACCTTGAGTTCCACACCAAAATGAACACAATGGGTAAGGATGTTTTGGAAGGAATAAATTACGCTATCGATATTTGTGAAAAGCAATATACGGGTTTGGTAATTGCAAATGAAGCAGATTATTTCTCTGCTGGCGCCGATTTAGGTGCTGTTTTTATGCTTGCAGGAAATAGAGATTTTGACTCGATAGAAAAGTCTATTGATGCCTTTCAAAAAACAATAATGAGGGTAAGGTATTCGTCAGTTCCTGTTGTTGTTGCAACGTCTGGATTGGCTCTTGGGGGTGCTTGTGAACTTAGTATGCACGCAGATGCTGTTCAAGCACATAACGAAACATACATGGGTTTGGTAGAATTAGGTGCAGGCCTCATTCCTGCAGGTGGAGGAACAAAAGAAACGGTTTTAAGAGTTTCATCAGAATATTCTAAAGGAGACCCTGAGTTTAATAAACTAATGGAGTCTTTCATGACGATTGCTTCAGCCAAAGTAAGCACATCAGCACTAGAAGCACAAGAAATGGGTTTTTTTAAAAAAACAACAAACACAGCAAATAGAACAAACCTTATAAAAGACGCAAAAAACCAAGTTTTAAATATTGCTTCTTTAGGTTATGTTAAACCAACAATAAAAAAGAAAATTAAAGTTCACGGAAGATCTGCATTAGCAATGTTTAATGCGGGAATAGAAACAATGAAACAAGGCATGTATATCACCGAATACGATCAAAAACTTGCACAAAAGCTCGCACATATTATGTGTGGTGGAGACTTAACCCAAGAGTGTTATGTTGATGAACAATATTTGTTAGATTTAGAAAGAGAAACAATGGTAAGCCTTTGTGGCGAAGAAAAAACACTTCAAAGAATGCACTCCATTTTGTTTAAAAGAAAACCGTTAAGAAATTAAAATGAAAGAAGCGTATATAGTCTCGGGTTTAAGATCCCCAGTAGGTAAAGCAAAAAAAGGAGGGTTAAGATTTGTACGTCCAGATGATCTTGCCGCAACCATTATTAAAAAGCTTGTTGAAAACACTGAAGGATTAGAAGGGAAAATGGTTGACGACCTAATTGTTGGTAACGCAGTACCAGAAGCAGAGCAAGGAATGCAAATGGCCAGATACATATCTCTACTATCGCTACCAAAAGAGGTTCCTGGGTTGGTGATCAACAGATATTGTGGCTCCGGCTTAGAGGCAATTCACTTAGCCTGCGCTAAAATTAACTCTGGCTCAGCAGATTGTGTTATTGCTGGAGGAACTGAATCCATGAGCATGGTTCCTATGACAGGTTATAAGTCTGCGTTAAATTATAATATTTCTCAAAACAACCCAGAATATTATCTAAATATGGGCCTAACAGCTGAAAAACTTGCGCTAGAGTATGATATTAAAAGAGAGGAGTCTGATCTTTTTTCATTAGAATCTCATCAAAAGGCTGTAAAAGCAATTGAGAATAAATTGTTTAATAAAGAAATACACCCTATTGATGTAGAGGAAATTACAGTTGTTGAAGGAAAAAGAAAATCAAATAAATGGACAGTTAAGGAGGATGAGGGGCCGCGTAAAACAACAACAATTGAAGCATTATCTTCACTTAGGCCAGCTTTTAAAGTAGGGGGGCAGGTAACCGCAGGAAACTCTTCTCAAATGTCCGATGGTGCTGCTTTTGTTGTGGTTATGTCTGGTGAAATGATAAAAAAACTTAACCTTCAACCAATTGCCAGAATGGTTTCTTATGCTACCGCTGGCGTTGAACCTAGTATTATGGGAATAGGTCCAGCTGAAGCTGTACCCAAAGCTCTTAAGTTTGCTGGGTTAAATTTATCTGATATTGATCAAATAGAACTTAATGAAGCGTTTGCTGCTCAGGCTCTATCTGTGATTAAAGCNTTAGACTTTGATAAAGAAAAGGTAAACGTTAACGGAGGTGCTGTTGCTCTTGGTCACCCTTTAGGAATGACGGGAGCGAAATTATCTATTCAATTAATTAATGAACTAAAAAGAAGAAAACAAAAATACGGAATTGTAACAGCTTGTGTTGGTGGNGGNCAAGGAGTTTGTGGTGTTTTTGAAAATCTTTAATTTAAAACCTCAACNACAACCTCAATTTCAACAGCAATATCGCTNGGNAAGGAAACTAAACCAACAGCAGATCTAGCGTGCCTTCCTCTGTCTCCAAAAACCTCAACTATAAAATCAGAAAAACCATTAATAACAGCTGGTTGTTGATTAAAGCTTGGTGTNGAGTTAACCATACCAATTACCTTAACAAAACGAACAACTTTGTTTAAATCCNCAATTTCTCCTTTGAGAGAGCCTAGAATATTTAGNGCAGTAAGCCTTGCTGCATCATAACCCTCTTCNATTGTTAGATCTTGATCAACCTTNCCGGTTATGTATGTTCCTTCTTTAGTTTTTGGTCCNGTTCCAGAAACATAAACCAATTTCGTTTTTCCTGACTCTGAAAAAGAAACAGCAGGAACATAATTTGCAATAGGTGTAGATGGTTCAGGAACNNTAANCCCCATTTCGTTTATTTTTTTTTCAANATCATAATCATATAANGGNTCATTTTGTGTGCAACCAACTNTCAATAAAATAAAAAACAAACTAAATACCTTCTCCATATGATGTAATTATAATTTTTCTAACCTTTCCACCGTTCCGGTGTTCACACAAATATATTCCTTGCCANGTTCCTAACAAAGGAACACCGTTTTTAATTGGAAACGAAACCGAACTTCCTAACAAACTAGATTTAATATGTGAAGTCATATCATCGGGACCCTCAGCGGTGTGCTTGTAATAAGTCTCATCTTCAGACACCATGTTGTTAAAATGAGTTTCAAAATCCTCTCTTACCGTTGGGTCTGCGTTTTCATTTATTGTTAGGCTTGCTGATGTGTGTTTAATAAACACGTTTACAACCCCAGTTATGAATGGCAAATGTTTAGTTATTTCATTTGTAATTAAATGAAAGCCCCTGTCGTAAGAAGGAAGTGAAATTTCTTTTTGATCAATCATTATTTCCGGTCTTCATTCTTTCTGCATTTTCTGCAATCCTAAGCTTTTCTGTAAAAGAAAAAAGATCCCCCGAAACAATTTCTGTTAAATTATAAACAGTATAGTTTATTCTGTGGTCTGTAACCCTTGCTTGTGGATAGTTGTAAGTTCTTATTTTATCAGACCTATCCCCAGAACCCACCATGCTTTTTCTTTGTCCCGCTATCTCTTCGTTCTGCTTTTTTATTTCAAGCTCATACAACTTTGATCGAAGAACCTTCATGGCCTTATCATAGTTTGCGTGTTGAGAGCGTCCATCTTGACACTCAACAACAACCCCAGTGGGTTCATGTGTTAGTCTGACCGCTGATTCGGTTTTGTTTACATGTTGTCCCCCAGCTCCTGAAGCCCTGTAGGTGTCCTTTCTTATGTCTGCAGTATTAATCTCTAACTCAACATCTTCTGCTTCTGGCAAAACAGCAACCGTTGCCGCAGAAGTATGAACCCTACCTTGTGTTTCGGTGTTAGGAACCCTCTGTACTCTGTGTGTACCAGCCTCAAACTTTAATTTTCCGTATACATCTTCACCCTCAACAGAACACACAATTTCTTTATAACCACCAGAAGAACCTTCGTTAAAATTAATAACATTAAACCCCCATTTGTTTTTTTCAGAATAAAGTTGGTACATTCTTAGCAGGTCTCCAGCAAAAATAGCAGCCTCATCCCCACCGGTTCCAGCTCTAATTTCTAGAATTACATTTTTCTCGTCATTAGGGTCTTTGGGTATTAGTAAAACCTTTAGCGCCTCTTCCTCTTCTGTTTTTTTAATCAGCAAAACATCTAATTCTTTTTTTGCTATTTCTCTAAACTCCTCGTCTTTTTCTGTTTCAATTATTTTTTTAGCCTCATCAATACCAACCATTGTTGCTTTATGTTGTTGATACGCCTCAACAATTTTTCCTAATGATTTATACTCCTTATTTAGTTTTTTGAACAAATTTAAGTCTGATACTGTCTCGGGTTTAGATAACTCCCCCTCAACCTCAAGGTACTTTTTATTTAACTCTTCTAGTTTATCAATCATCTTATCAACGAAGATAAAAACCTATCTTCAATTTATTTCATAAATTACGTTTTATTAGAAAGTAAGACAATGTTAGGTAGCCTTCTTCCNTTTCAAAACAAAACCTTATGTTTGTTTTTTGTGTTGTCGTTGGTTGCGTTATGTTTAAGCGCTCAACAACAAACACCAATTCAAAACAAAACACTTGTTGTGTTTTCTTTCTTAAACAAAGAAAATGAAAACCAAAACCTACTAGACACACACAAGAACCTTATAGCTATTGGGGTTGATGCTGTTAATTACATAAACCTTCTAAACCTTAACTCTTCTCCAGATATAAAAAAAAGCATAAACGATTATCTAAAAAACAGAGAAATAAAAAACATTTTGTTTTATAATGAAGAATCAAAAGAGATAAATCTATTAACCCTTGGCTCTTTTTTAAATAACCAACAACCATACATGTCTATTAAAGGAGATTCTGTTTTAAACAAACTAAAGGAGGAGCTCATAAATAAAAAACTAACTCAAAATACCTTTTTATATTCACCGAAACCAGAGGTTATTGACAAGGTTAAGGTTAAGCCTTTTAATAAAATTTTAGTTAAACCAAGCCTTGAAAACCAAAAAATAGGATCTTTAAAAAACTACAACACGAACCAAGCGGTGGAAATTGTTGTTGTTGAAGAAAAAGAAGACTATCGGTTTTATTACTCAAACGGGATCAACTATTTTATTACTTTTTATAAAGGAACTGAATCTTTCTTAAAAAACACATATGGTGTTGACGGACTGGATCANGGTTCTAACAAAGAAACCTTAATTTTAGTTTTAGAACACACAGCAACACGAAATAAACTTTTCTACTTCAACAAAGAAAAAACCTCAGAACAAGAGTTGTTATCGGAATTTCTATCTAACTAAAAAGCTTTTTATTTAGAAAAGGAATTAAAGACAAAACAACAGCTTCTTCATAATACTTGGTTCGATCGATAAGCCCGCCTGTTAAAATTCCGATTGCTCCATCTTTTTTCTTTGAGTTTTTTCTATTAAAAACAATATCATCAGCCACCCCTAACTCTACACCACCCTCAATAAGATCTTTTATTTTTTTTGGAAGTTGAAACATAGATGTTTTTCCTTGTCCTTGTCTACCTTTTTTGTTTTCAACCACTACCCAAGCAAACGCATACAGGGTTTTTTCTTCGAAGCTACACCCACCTTCAATTCCAACATAAAAATCAGCAAGGTGTGTTTTAAGATTTTTGAGCCTGTTTTCTGCTCCGGTTTTTGTTTCTTTAGAATCCATTGGTTGATCCGATACACCCGACGGGACACTAACCCCACTCACAACAACATTGTTTTTTTTAAACACCCTTTTAAAAGCCTCGCTAACGGCTTTTATTTTTGTTGGATTTTTTGAGCCAACAAGAACGTTTAGTTTATTTGCACCCAACTTTCTTTTTTGTTTTTGTTAAATGTCAGTGTTTTTTTTGTGTTGTTAATCTTAACCCCNACGATATTTGTTTGTTCTTCTAAAACATCAAACAAAACAGTGTTTTTTATTGATAGGTTTTTTTCTCCAAGAGTCTCTTCTATTGTAAAAACNACATTTGCGGTTTCAGTATAGTCACTCCCCTCAAAAACAAAACGATCTAAAAGTAAGTTTTTTTTTCTCCCATCAACAGAAACTATAAAGTTTGTTTTAATGTAATTAATAATGTCTGTTTTTTGTTTTTCTGTTAAATCACTTGAGTAGCCAACAAACCCTAAAGCGTCAAATATATCATCTTTAAAAGCTCTCATTGAGAAAAAAGAACGCTCGTTTTTTTGATAAATATTACAAACACTAACATATACCGCATGTGAATAAGAAAAATTAGAAGAAAAATAAAAGAAGAAAAAAACAGAATAAAAAAATAACTTTTTATAAACCATATTTATCTATTAGATAAACCAAAGAAGCCATTGAAGCGGTTCCTAATTCTAATTCTCTTGCGTTAACTAATTCAAAAACATCTTTTGCGGTATGGTGCATCTCAAAATATTTTTGACCATCAATACTTAAACCAAACATTGGTGTTCCTGTTTGTCTATGAAGAGGACCTATATCCGCNCCGCCTCCACCTTTTGAAAAGTATGAAATTGTGTTTTTATCAAAATATTTTAACCAATCTTGAATTTTTTTGTGTTGTTCGTCGCTTCCAGAAAAACCAAAACCCCTTGGGACATACCCACTTGCATCACTTTCTATTGCCGCTATATGTTGTTCGTTATCCATTACCGCAACATCTGCATACTTTTGACCACCTCTCAACCCATTCTCTTCATTCATAAACATCACAGCTCTAATTGTGTTATTTGGTTTAATGTTTTGTTTTTGAAATAACCTCAACGCTCCGATAGAGTGTACACATCCAGCCCCATCATCATGAGCTCCTTCACCAACATCCCACGAATCAAGATGTCCACCAACTGTAATTATTTTTTCTGGGCTTTTACTTCCCCTTAGTTCTCCAACAACATTGTGAGATAATGCATCTGGAAACCACTTTCCGGACAGCTTAACAGTTAAGTTTAATCTAGGATTTTCTTTAAGAGCTTGAGATAGTTTTTCTGAAGACAAAACACCTAAACCACCATGAGGAATACTATCCAACCCCTCTCTATAAGACATTCCACCCGTATGAGGAAAGTCTTCATATGTGGATGATGATAATGACCTAAAAACAGACGCTAAAGCTCCGTGTTCAGCCGCTTTTACAGCACCTGATCTTCTTTGAAATCCAGTTTGACCATAAGAAGCCCCTTGATTAATATACCTTTGATTGAACGCTTTGTTGTAGAAAACAATTTTCCCCTCAACATTTTCTCTTCCCAATTCATCTACCTCATCTAATGAAGACACCTCAACAACTTCAGCTGTTATTCCTTCTTTTGGTGTAGAGACTGTGCCCCCAGCACCTAAAATTGATAAATTAATTTTATTTTTTCCATTATAAAAGTAAGCCTCTTCTAACTCACCCCTTTCCCAGTGTGGAACCATTACCTCTTGAAGATAAACGGTATCAAACCCGTAATTCTCCATCACTTCTTTTGACCANAAAACAGCTTTTTTAGCTCCCTCAGAACCACTCAACCTTTGTCCAACATCTTTTGATAAACCTCTTAACAACTCGTAACTTTCCTTAAACTCAAGCGCGTCACCATAAAAAGTGGTAATTACATCTGAGGTTTCTTGATCAAAAGGAACAGTTTCATTCTTACAAGAAATTAGACAAAAAGACAGTAGTATAATAATAAAATTTTTCATGTTTTTAGTTTCTATAATTTAAAGCGGGTTTTCTATCTCCAATTAAGGAATTATAAATATAGTTTTTGCCCTTCTTATTTTCAAACTCTTTTTTTGCTTCTTCGATAATTTGAGGGTTTTGTATCACCTCATAAATTGATCCACCTAAAACTTTGGCNGCNTTTATCATACCCTTATAACCNATAGAGGTTCCTGTGCAAGANGCNGCNTGCCAAGAGTGACCNGGTGTTCCAGGAACATAAGTTGCGGTAGAGAAACCAACNGTTGGAGCAACCCAACTAACATCACCNACATCTGTAGANCCACCACCTTTTGTNGAAAGGTTTATAGTGAANGGNGATATNACCTCTGAAGTNTTAAGCTCTTTTTTATTTATAAGGGTNGCTTGAATTTTTTCTGCATANNCTCTCTCTTCTTCATTATAAAAAACNCCCCCAACNNCTTTNAGCTCTTNATATACCATTCTTTGAAGTGTCTCGTTTGGTAAAATATTATAAACACCACCAATCACTTCAGACTCAAAAGTTGTTTNGGTTCCTAGAGCCGCTCCCTCTGCACANAACTCTACTCTTTTCCACATTTTTCTAACTTCTTCTGGGTCTGGATGTCTTACATAATANTAACCTTCAGCGAAATTAGGNACAACATTTGGCGCGTCTCCACCTTTNGTGATNACATAATGTATTCTACTTTCTTGNTCTACATGCTCTCTCATTANGTTTATCATATTGTTCATTGCTTCTAAACCATCTAGAGCTGACCTACCTTGTTCTGGAGCNCTTGCCGCATGAGANGAAACACCATAAAACCTAAACTTTCCTGTTTTGTTAGCTAANGACGTTCGAAGNGAAGCGCTGTTTGAACTTGAAGGGTGCCAATGAAAGACAACATCAACATCGTTAAATAACCCCTCCCTAACCATATACACTTTACCAGAACCACCCTCTTCAGCTGGACAACCATAAAACCTAACTGTTCCTTTACTCTTTGTTTCTTCTAACCATTTTTTAACAGATATAGCAGCCGCAGCGCTAGCAACACCAAATAAGTTATGCCCACAAGCATGACCAGCGTGAACGTTTTTTCTCTTTTTTTGTTCTGGATCAGAAGTTTGTGAAAGACCCGGTAAAGCATCATACTCCCCTAAGATAGCAACAATAGGGCCACCTGCATTATACTCCGCAATAAAAGCAGTAGGAATATCAGCAACCCCCTCTTTAATCACAAACCCCTCTTCTTTTAAAAGAGAAATTAATTCTGCTGAGCTTTTTTCTTCCTGATACCCAACCTCAGCAAAGTCCCATATTTTTTGTGCAGACTCTATATATTTATTTTTATTTAAATCTACATTTTCCATAATACCTTTTTTTTGAGCAGAAAGAAAAAAAGGAAATAAAAAACAAATTATTCTTAATAAACTCATAATATCTAAAATTTAAAATCCTCCACTAACATTATACGCCTTCCAAAAGATAAATAAAATAAACGTTACATAAGAGGCGATTAAAATTAAAGCTTGGCTTCTTGTTACACCACCAGATCTGGTATATAAAAAAATTGAAAAGGCAGTAAGCCCAAAAAACCATAAAGAAAGGCTTGTTATCAAACTAACAATTTCTTGAGTCAACTCAATAGGACCATATAGAAAAGTAAAGAAAAACAAAGGAACACCCAGAGCGACACAAAGATTAAATATATTACTTCCATATGCGTTTGAAATAGCATCATCATAATTTCCTTTTTGTGCATCTTTATAAGAGATAATTGTATCTGGAAAACTACTACCTATTGCCGCAAAAACTATAGCAATAAACAATAAAGGAATTCCTAGACCTTGCAGTTCACCAAAACCATATACACTATATGTTTCGCTACCTAACCACTCACAAGCCAAGACCAAAAAATAACAAACAAAACCAATTATTAAAGAAGAGACAATAAACACCATCCAAGCGGTTCTTGTGTTTAGTTTTTGGTTTCCAATTATCATTCTTTTTAAATCTAAGATCATAAAAGCAGAGAGAAAAGAAACCTTATCTTTATCAGAAAACGGCTCTTCGTAATTAATATCGTGACCACCTTTCATGGTTTTAAACAAGTACAATACNTATAAGCCGTATAGAACAATTAAAACCAAACTCTCAACCCAACTAATTACCCCTTGTTGTATAAAATATATTAANACAAATTCAACTAACAACAACCAAAGNCCATCTCTAACGATTATTTTTCTAGANANAACAACAGAGTTCTTTTTTGATTTAGACAAGACACCTAAAACAGCTNCNGATGGGATAATTAACGAATTAAACAANACACTTCCAAAAGAAGTTCCTAGCCCCCCAGAGAAACCNGTTACGTCTTTTAAGAAAAACAAAAAAAACAGAGCGATAAATAATTCTGGCATCGAACTTGCTACTGCGTTTATTGTAGCTCCTTTCACNCCATCTCTCAAATTTCTTCCTATATAGTTTGACCCCTCTAAAAAAGTGTCTCCAGCCCGCCATATAACATACCCACATAAAAAAATCAACACCAAAGGGAGAANTAAACCTAACATCTTTTTATATTAATGGACTAAATTAAAATTAAGTTATGAAANTAATATTTGTAATACTTTTCTTTTTTNCCTTAAGCNCTTCACACGCAAACAATATATATAAAAAAATTGAAAGACTTTCTGAGAATGTAGAAAACAGTGTTGTTAAATGGAGAAGACATATNCACCAAAATCCAGAGTTGTCTAATAGAGAGTTTATGACAGCAAAATANGTTTCAGATCACCTAAAGTCGTTGGGCTTAGAGGTTCAGGAAAACATNGCTCACACTGGTGTNGTTGCTATTCTTGAGGGTGGGCATCCAGGAGGNGTGGTCGCTTTGAGGGCNGATATGGACGCATTACCGGTTACAGAAAGGGTAGACCTACCATTTNCCTCAAANGTTAAAACNATTTACAAAGANGTTGAGGTTGGNGTTATGCACGCTTGTGGNCANGACACACACGTTGCAATATTAATGGGTGTTGCATCNGTTTTAACTGAAATCAGAGAAGAGATTAAAGGAACGGTAAAGTTTATTTTCCAGCCAGCAGAAGAAGGCGCACCAGATGGTGAAGAGGGTGGAGCTGAGTTAATGGTGAAAGAAGGTGTTTTAAAAAACCCTGATGTTGACGCAATATTTGGTTTACATATATCATCTGGGGTTCCAATCAACACCTTAACATATAAACCAGGGGGAACAATGGCAAGCGCCACATCATTTGAAATTAAAATAAAAGGAAAGCAGGCTCACGGATCAAGACCATGGGAGGGGGCAGATCCAATTGTGGCTGGAGCTCAAATTATTAATAACTTACAAACAATAGTTAGTAGAAATCTAGACCTAACAAACGAAGCTGCGGTAGTAACCATAGGTCGTTTTGAAAGTGGAATTAGAAGTAACATTATTCCAGAAAGTGCTTATATGGAAGGTACAATTAGAGCTTTAGATTATGAAATGAGAGACGAGATATATAAAAGACTAAAAGAAATTGTTGTAAACACAGCTAAAAGTAACAACCTTGAAGCAGAGGTAATTTTAAAAACACCATATCCAATCACTTATAATGATTTAAAATTAACAGACCAGATGAAAAAAACCCTATTTAGGGTAGCCGGCGAAAACAATGTGAAATTAGCTAGAGCAAGCACTGGNGCTGAAGATTTTTCTTATTTTGCNAANAAAGTACCNGGCTTTTTCTTTAGACTTGGGGGTATGCCAATTGAGGACCACCCAAANAAGGGTTTTAGTCACCACACCCCTGATTTTTATATTGACGACAGTGGGTTAATTTTAGGGGTTAGNGCTATGGCAAACNTAGCCGTTGANTATTTAAACACTAACTAATTCTACTCCANTTAATGTTGCTTTTGATGTTGTTTTTTAAATAGTTTTTTATTTCTATATTTTCTTTTGATGACAACTCAGGATCTTCTTCAATAAGGTTAATAGCTGTTTTTCTNGTTTTCTTTATTGATTCATAATCTTCAGCAAGGTTTGTAAACCTTAATTCAAGTAGTCCGCTTTGTTTTGTTCCCATCATATTTCCTGGACCACGTAGCTTTAAATCTGTATTTGCTATTTTAAAACCATCAGAGGTNTCAACCATAGCTTTTATTCTTTCTTTAGACTCTTTTGAAATGTCATATTTTGTCATGAGTATACAATATGATTGTTTTTTTCCCCTACCAACTCTACCCCTAAGTTGGTGCAGTTGAGACAAACCAAACCTCTCTGCGCTTTCAATAATTATAACAGACGCGTTAGGAACATCAACACCAACCTCAACAACGGTTGTAGAAACTAATATTTTTGTTTTTGCCTCCACAAATCTTTTCATTTCATAATCTTTGTTTTCTGCCTTCATCCTACCATGAAGAACCCCTATTTGGGTATCGGGGAAATATCTTGTTAAGCTTTCATAACCATCCATTAAATCTTTATGATCTTTTTTTGCAGACTCTTCAATTAAAGGGTACACAATGTAAACCTGAGAACCAGACTCTACTGTCTGCTTAATAAAGTTTAACACTTTTAGTCTTGAGTTATCGTTTCTGTGACTGGTGATTATTTCTTTTCTTCCTTTAGGGAGTTCGTCTATTACCGAAACATCAAGGTCCCCATAAAGCGTTAAGGCCAACGTTCTTGGTATAGGTGTTGCGGTCATCACCAAAACATGAGGATAGTACTCTTCTTTTTTTGACCATAGTTTAGCTCTTTGAGCAACACCAAATTTGTGTTGTTCATCTATAACAACCAACCCTAATTTTTTAAATCGGACCCTCTCTTCTATAAGGGCGTGTGTTCCAATAAGTATGTTGGTTTTTCCGATTAGTAAGTTATTTAATAAAACATCCCTTTCTTTAGGTTTTGTTGACCCTGTTAATAACTCTACAGATAAGTTTAGTTTTTTAGCAAGGCCTAAAACACTTTTAAAGTGTTGTTCTGCCAATACTTCTGTTGGAGCCATGAAAGCAACTTGAGCACCACTTTCAACTGGAAAAAGCATACACAAAAACGCTACAATGGTTTTACCACTTCCCACATCTCCCTGAATTAATCTGTTCATTTGTTTTTTAGAGCACATGTTTTCATAACACTCTTTTATTACCCTCTTCTGAGCATTTGTTAAATCAAAAGGCATATGGTTTTTATAGAAATTATTTAAATAATTGTTGTTTTTAAATACGTATCCAGGAAAAGCTTTTAACCTACTTTTTTTTAATTGTAGGATTTGTAATTGTAGAAAAAAAAGCTCTTCAAACTTTAGTCTTTTTTTTGCCTCTAAAATCATTTTAGCATTTTTTGGAACATGAATGTTTTTTAATGCCTCAGCCCTTGAAACTAGACCTGATTCTTTTATAATTTTTTTAGATAAATTTTCCGTAATATGAGGGATGGTTTTTACTAAAACCTCATCAATTATTTTATTAAAAAAACGATTGTTTACAAAACCCCTCTTCAGTTTTTCGGTTGTCGGGTAAACAGGCCTAATACCTAATGTTGTTTTTGTGTGTTCGTTGGTCTCCGGGTGAATGAAGGATATGTTTTTTTTATAAATTTTAGGTTTGCCAAAAATTAAATATTTTTTACCAACCACAATCTTATCCTCAACCCAGTCAACACCCTTTAACCACACCAGTTCAGCGTATCCGGTGTTATCTTTTACCTTAACCTTAAGGTTTTTAGCTCTAAATTTTCTTGTGATTTTCTTGTTTAATACCTGGACCATATAAACACCCTCTATACTACTTTCGGTTACATTAGAAAGTTTTTCAATAGTTGAACGATCCTCGTATCTAAAAGGAAAGTATTGAAGCAAATCATATAAGTTGTATATGCCAATTTCTGAGTTTAGCAAACTTGCTTTTTGGGGACCAACACCTTTTATAAACTCAATTTTTTGAACAAGAACATTACTATTCATACCAACTTAATGTATTTAAAATATGAAGCATATCCCTCTTTATGTAATTAACAACAGGCGCCAAAGAATCTCCTTTAATTGGTTTTTCAAAATATAATGCAGCCCTCATGAAATTTTCTGTCGAGTCTGTTATTATAAATTGGAAAGGAGTTGGAACCTCACCTTTAATGTCTATAATTTTAGCAGTTTTGTTATTGAGTGTTTTTATTTCGGTTTCAACTATTGAGCTTGCTTTGTTTTGGTGTTTACTTATTAGCTTAAACGATTCATTAATTAAACTCTCTAGGTGCTTCGGTGAATTTATTTTCTTATAAGTTAAAAGCACCTCAGCGCTTTGGTTAAAATAACTCAGGTTAAGCCAGCCGTATTCTTTATTCTCACTTTTTTTAGTAATCTCATTTCTCTCGAAAGAATAATTGTTGCTTACGAGGAGTTTATTATAGTTAGGTTTTGGTAGGTATATTTGGTTGAACGCCTTTGGTTTTGGTTGAAAGTTCTGTGTGCAACCACTAAGAAGAATAAACAAAATAAAATTAAAACGGCAAATCATCCTCTACAGGGGTTTCTTGAGAGGTGTTGCTAGTTGGTTCGTTGTTTTGGTTTTGACTAGATGATTCTGGAGCTCTTCCAAGCAAAGTTATATCTCTTCCAACAACCTCCGAAATGTATTTTTTTACTCCATCTTTATCTTCGTAAGAACGATTAGATATCTTTCCTTCAATATATACCTGNCTTCCTTTTTTGAGATAGTTTTCAGCAATTTCAGCTAGTGGTGACCACAANACAANGTTATGCCANTCTGTGTTTGTTACNCTTTCTCCCGCTTTGTTTTTATAGGTTTCGCTAGTAGCGATTGAAAAGTTTGCTACAGCTCTCCCATCGTCTAATCTTCTTATTTCAGGGTCTTTCCCTAAATTTCCTAAAAGTATTGCTTTNTTTACTCCTGACATTTACATGAAATTACAAATTAAGAATGTGAATTCAAATAGTTATCAACAACTTTTGGAAAACCAAATTTTTTGATGTTTGATTTCTTTANTNTTTTCAAGTTTAAAGTCTCTTTTATTGTGTTTANGTCCTCTNTTTTATCAATGTTGAAATTATAAAAAACAACATTTATTTTTTGNTGGCTTAGTTGNGTAANAACATTTGNTTTTTCTGGGTTAGGAAGCTTTTTTTGAATTTTATTTTTAATTAACTGAAGTGCTTTTTTTGAGNTTTTCTCTTCNANCAAGTAAAACTCAAANAGGTTTTGCCAAATATCCTTATTTATTCTTTTTTGATATAAANAAANGTTTTTGTNTTCAAAAANAAAATAATTAAAATANCGAGTTTTGNTCTTAAGTTTTGGTTTTTTNGTTGGAAGAGCTTCTACTAAATTGTTTTTATTTGCGAAACAATCTAATTTAAAAATACAATCTGTACACTTTGGTTTTCTTGGCAAGCAAATACTTCCTCCAAAATCCATAATTGCCTCGTTATAATCTCCAGTGTTTTTTATTTTTTTTGCCANNGATGAAGTTNTGTTTAAGAACTTNNTATACGCCTGAGGTTTGTCTATTTCTGTTTTTATTCCAAATAACCTAGAAAAAACCCTATAAACATTTGCATCTACAACATANCTTTTTTCATTATAACATATTGATGCTATTGCAGAGGCGGTATATTTTCCTATCCCAGGNAGTTTAATTAAACCCNCGTAATCTTTTGGAAAAANACCGTNNTTTTTAGAAATTATTTTTGATGTTTTGTGTAGGTTTTTTGCCCTATTATAATAACCNAATCCTTGCCATAGAGAATAGACATCTTCTTCTTTTGCTTCAGCTAAAAAATTAATATTAGGAAAATTGGCAATAAACTTTTTGTAGTATTTAATACCTGTTTCCATTTGGGTTTGTTGTAATATAATTTCAGATAACCATACCTTATATGGGTCTTTTGTTTTTCTAAAAGGAAGTTTCCTTTTTTCTTTCTTGAACCANAACATTAAAGATTTTGAAAAACTAGAACGNAATGAGTTTTTGTTCATATTAAAGATTAGGTTATTTTTATGTTTGATGTATAATTTAAAACAGTAAAATAGTGAGAAAGTTAGAAATAATAAACAAAGTTTCTTCTCAAACAGGAATTGACAAATCGGATGTGCAAGAAACGTTTGAGGCGGTACTAATTACTATCAAGGAAGCCCTCAAAAACAATGATAGTGTTTATATAAGGGGTTTCGGAACCTTTTCAAACAAAAGAAGAGCAAAAAAAATCGCAAGAAACATTTCTACCAACACAGCTATTATACTTGATCCTCATTATGTGCCACATTTTAAACCCTCAAAAATATTTACAACCCTTGTTAAAGAAAACAACAAAATAGTTTAACCTATGAACTCAAAACAAATTCAACTGTTTATTCTTGCTTGTGCTATTGGCTTGATTTATTTTATCTATCAACTTCCAACCTATGTAATTGAAAATAAAAACTCTAAAGAAGAAATGCAGAAAGCGGTATCGGTAGAGCAAGCTTTAGCTTTAATTGAAGGAGCTAACCCAATGGAAGGGGTTTTCATGCTTAGAGATATAGTAGAAAACAACCCACAAGACACCGAAGCGCTTTATTATTTAGGCGTTTTGTCTAATCAAACTGGACAATATGAAAATGCCGCAAAAAGATTTAATCAACTAATAACTATTGATTCATCAGATAAAAGAGCATATTTGCAGTTAGGAATTAGCAACTACAATCTTGGAAATAAGGAAAAAGCAGATTCTTTGTTTAATATTATAAGGAATTCCGAAGATAAATTGCTAATTGAAGAACTAGATAATTTTTTAACTAATTAAAATATTGGATTATGCCTAGTGGAAAAAAAAGAAAAAGACATAAGATATCGACACATAAAAGAAAAAAAAGATTANGAAAGAATAGACATAAAAAGAAATAAACAATAATACTATGAGTAGCGAGCTAATAATAAATTCATCTCGCGACAAAAGTAGAATTGGCCTTCTTAAGGATAAAAAACTTGTTGAGTTTCATCAAGAAACAGATGAAACAAAATTTAATGTTGGTGATATATATGTAGGGAAAGTAAAAAAGATCAATAAAAGCTTAAACGCGGCTTTTATTGATATAGGCTTCGAAAAAGACGCCTTCCTACATTATCTNGACTTAGGGCCACAATTTTTGTCGCTTAAATCATTTGTTAAAAAAACACGATCTAAAGGGAAATCAACACCTTATGATTCATTTTCAAAACTTGAGGATATAAATAAGTTTGGAAAAATAACCGAGGTTTTAAAGAAAGGAGACGAACTATTAATTCAAATAGTTAAAGAACCAATTTCAACAAAAGGCCCACGCGTTACAACTGAGCTNTCTTTAGCAGGAAGGTATCTAATTTTGGTATCTTTTTCTGAGGCAATAAACATCTCAAAAAAAATAACTAATAGAGAAGAAAGGCTTAGGTTAATAAACTTAATTAAATCTATTAGGCCTAAGAATTTTGGTGTGATTGTAAGAACGGTAGCAGAAGANAAATCCGTTTCAGAATTAGACAAAGACTTAAAGACACTTATTTCTACTTGGAAGGAAGGTATAAAAAAAATAAAGAAAGCTAAAGTTGGTGAGAAGGTTATTGGGGAAGAAAATAAAGCAACATCTTTACTAAGAGATATTTTAAACTCTTCTTTCGANAATATTGTTATAGATGATAAAGATCTTTTTGAAGAAGTAAAAGACTACGTTAAAAAGTTTGAACCAAAAAAGGAGAANATTGTAAAATATTATTCCTCACCNGCACCAATCTTTGAGGTGTATGGTATTGAAAAACAACTACAAGACCTATTCGGGGAAACAGTACCAATTTCCAATGGGGGTTATGTTATTATTCAACACACGGAGGCTCTTCATGCTATTGATGTTAATAGTGGTAAAACAAGCAAGGCAGCAAATCAAGAAGAATCTGCTTTAAATGTTAATNTAGATGCTGCAGAAACAATTGCAAGGCAGCTTAGACTAAGAGACATTGGGGGTATTATTGTTATTGATTTCATTGACCTAAAGAAAACAAGTAACAAGCGAAAGATTTTTGAGGNCATGAAAAAAGCAATGAGTGATGATAGATCAAAACANACTATTTTACCNTTGTCAAAATTTTGTTTNATGCAAATCACNAGACAAAGAGTTAGACAAGAATTNAAAATGACAAAAGAGGACGCGGAGCTTGATCAAGAGGGCACTGAGGCAGCAGATAAAATNGAAAAAAAGATTGAGCACTTATTTGTTAAGCAGAATGAAAAAAACCTAACNCTTGTCGTTCANCCTTATCTTTANTCATATTTTACTATTGGNGTTTTNTCAAGACAATANAAGTGGTTTATTAAACACAGAAGNTGGGTTAAGATAGAGAAGGATAATAATATTTCTGTTAAGGACTACGTCTTTTTAGACGCTAACAGACAGATAATTCAGACGAAAAAGTGAAAACAAAAAGNTTGTTTTTTTTTCTTNTTTTGTTTGGGTGTTCTTCAAATGAGTGTTATTACTCACAAAANAAACCACTACAAAANATAACTGTTGAAAANATAACTGAAGAAATTTCTNCAATAAAAAANGTANNTGATTTNNGTGATTTTTTATCANAAAANAAAANAACTTTATACCCGTTCTATGAAATAGAAGACACTTCGTTTTTATTAGACAAAGCAGCTAATGCTTTTTCACTAATCGATAATCTTTACTTTGATAGCCTTTCTTATGACGTCTCTTTGGAGTTTAATAATCTTCATGACATCCTTACTATTATTAACATTAACAAAATGGTTTGCTCCCATCTCAAAAGCTTCATCCTTTTTCGAATCTGAAG
>NZWZ01000026.1 GCA_002701745.1 Flammeovirgaceae bacterium | reverse complement strand
CTTGACAAGGGTAAACTCCATCAGGTCCTTTACATTTAATATCACCATACTCAGGTAAGTAATCAGATACATTATCATTAAGGTTATACTTACCCTCTTCTAACAAAATCATCATAGCAACAGTGGTTACTGTTTTAGTCATAGACCATATAGGAAATATTGTATTTTCATCAATATCTTTATCTCCCAATGCACCAGAATTAGTAATATTATTGTAAACTATTTCTCCGTCTTTAAATACCTGTGTTACATTTGAGCCCGTGATACCCTTATCTACCAAATTTTTTTGAAACTCTTCAATAGGATTTATATTTTGATTGGGACTTTTACAACTAAATGCAATTAGTATTATTGAGTAAAATAAAATAATTTTTTTCATGATAAAATATCTTAATGTTTATGTGAACCTAAAATAATTAAAAATATATTCAATCCGAAATATTTAATTTAAACAAGTTAATGGGTTCAATATTTTTATATTAAATGTAGTAAAGAGGTATATCTATTAATAAGAAAAAAGGGTGGAAGACCGGACTCGAACCGGCGACCTCCTGAACCACAATCAGACCTACCTCCATTTTGCATCTTGGTATAAAAATTTTAGATTGAAATATTAAAAGGTTTTTTTGAGAGTACAAACTCCTTATTTGTACAATTTGAAAAAATTATATACATTAATTGAAACAACAAACTTTAAAAATGAAATATTTAATATTATTTATACTTCTAGTGCCATATTTTTCTTTTTCACAAGAAATTAAATGGAATACCGTTCCATACAATGCAATTGACCCTGATGAACTTCTTGCAAAAGGAGTAATTGAACTAGATAATGGGGAATTAACACCTGAAGCTGATTTATCGATTGATTTTGCAAATCAAACAATTTTTTATAGAAATCTTTTAAATAATGCGATTTTCAGCATTTTTAAAGAAGATTTTGCAAAAATATCTGTTTCTGATTATAAAAATGGTTTAGAGGTTAAAGATTCAGAGTTTTATGGAGATGTTGGTGAAGAAATTGGAGCTGCTTTACGCAAAGGGTTATATGATAAAGCAGATTTGAATGTTTTAAATATTACATCCGTTGAAAAGGAAGGGTTTTTTAGAAGAAGTCAACCCAAATTTTATATGAATGATGGTGAACTTGATGTTTCTAACAAATCAATTGTAATAGCTAAAGTTCTTGAAATAACTCCGAATAGTATATCGTATCTTGATAATGAAGGAGATTTGTGGCTTAGAGGGAATAGTGGGGCAAAAAATGTTACTGCAGGAGAAGGTGGAGATAAAAAGGAAGAAAGAGAAGAAAAAAGAGAAGCTAGAAAGCAAGCTAGAATTTTGAATATTGAATTTGGAGGTAAATTTTTTCTTAATGTTAGAGAATTATATAATTATGCATATAACAGTTATGAAGAAAATTTTTATAAATCATTAGAAAATTTTAAAAATGATTTTATAGGAATTAATTTAAGAAAAACTTTATCAGAATGGGGTCCTGTAGATGAACAGATAAAATTAAATACTAACACTACTTTATATACTTGGCATTACGAAAGAAAAGTTATAGAATCAGAAAGTACTACTGTCACAGCAGGAAGTGCAATATCTCAGCTTACTAGATCTTCAAGAACAAGTGCATCTGCTGTTTTATCATCTAAGTATGGAATTAATACTAATGCTAGTAAATATTCTTTAGGAGGGTACGGTTCAATAATCAACTCTTATACTCAAATTAATGGAAGTTCTTTTTTAAATTATTACAGTAGAAACATTACAAACCAGTATTCTTCTTATACTTCATATTCTGTAGGTCAAACATCATCTACTTCTATTCAAGTTGATGACACAAAAAAAATAGGTTTGATAGTTGATTCAGATTTAAATATTGTTGATGTAATAGCTCAGAACTTTTTTCCAGTTCCTTATTATGGAGTATCTATAACTTTTGTAGATGAAAATTAATTGAAAAAAGATTGATTAATCAAAGGTGCCAAATAAGTGCCAAGATTTTATATCTTTATACGTAAGTAAAGTGCAAGCATTGTAAGAAAAAAGGGTGGAAGACCGGACTCGAACCGGCGACCTCCTGAACCACAATCAGGCGTTCTAACCAACTGAACTACAACCACCATTTTGAATCAGCAAATCTAGAATAATGTTATTACTAAGACAAATTTTCTAATCTCTANTGAATTCCATTCTTANNCCTGAAGGCTCTCCATTGATTACTCCATTNTTATATATATGATTTCCAGAAACNATNGTATGGATAACTTTTGAATTAAAACTTGTNTCTTCNAAGGGACTCCATTTACATTTTGATAAGATATTATTTTNATTTACATCAGTTTTAGAATCTAAATCAAATAATACTATATCTGCAAAATAACCTTCCCTTATGTATCCCCTTTCTTTTATCTGAAATAGGTCAGCAACACTATGAGAAGTTTTTTCAACTATTTTTTCAAGTGATATTTTATTTTTTCTATTCATCTCAAGTAGAACTGGAAGTGAATATTGAATTAGAGGACCTCCTGATGGNGCATTAATATATTTTCCTGATTTTTCTTCTTTTGTATGTGGNGCATGGTCAGTTGCAATNACATCTATTACTCCTTCATTCACAGCTTTAATTATAGCTTCTCTNTCATCAGAGGTTTTAATTGCNGGNTTCCATTTAATANGACTACCTANNTTATCATAATCTNTATTTGAAAACCACATATGATGAAGACATGCTTCACATGTAATTTTTTTATCTTTTAATGGAATCTTTTGAAAGAGCTCTAACTCTTCTTTTGTTGAGATATGTAATACATGAAGCTTAGCATTATGTTCTTGTGCNAGTGATATAGCATGTGAGGAAGATTTATAGCATGCTTCTCTAGANCTAATAATGTGATGCTGATTAAATGGTATTTCATCTCCATACTTTTCTTNGGCNNCNTTTANNTTTTCTTGAATAGTAAACTCATCTTCACAATGAGTTGTAATNATTACTTCTGAATATNTAAAAATATCATTTAAAGCTTTTTCTCTATCAACTAACATATTTCCAGTTGAAGATCCCATGAAAATTTTTACACCNCAAATGTTATATCTATCAAGTCTTTTGACTTCTTCTATGTTGTCATTAGATGCACCGAGATAAAATGAATAATTTCCAAATGAGTTTTGTTGACCAATATCNTATTTCTTTTCTAACTCTTGNATNGTTATTGCGTTTGGAATTGTATTTGGCATCTCCATGAAGGAAGTTACTCCTCCAGCAACNGCAGCCATAGATTCAGAATAAATATTTCCTTTGTGTGTTAGGCCTGGCTCCCTAAAATGTACTTGATCATCGATTAATCCAGGAATAAGGTAGAGCCCTTCAGCATCTATNTCATTATATCTTTGATTTATATTAATGTTTTGATCTATTCTTTCTATTCTATTTTTATTAATTAGAANGTCTCCTATCTCTCTTTTATTTTCGTTAATTATAGTAGCATTTTTTATAAGAATAGTACTCATTTTGANAATAGATTTATTTACAAATTTAATTTAATACTGTTAATGAATATTCTTATTAACAATCAATTTTATTTTTCAACTTNNTGTATACATTTGCGTATATATTTTTTTAGTATTTNGTAATGTCAANTATCACTTTTAATTCAGACGAATTNTCTTCTAGNCANAANTCANTTTCACCACNAGATGAGAANTTAATGTTAAAACAAATTGGTGTCAAATCTGTTGATGAANTAATAAAACTTACTATCCCTGACNCNATTAGATTAGAAAATGATCTCAGTCTNGAAAAGCCAAAAACTGAGAATGAATTTTTATCTCACTTTAAAACTCTTGCCTTAAAAAATAGGAAATTCAAAACTTATATTGGAACAGGCTACTACGATTGTTTTACTCCCAATGTAATTAAAAGAAATATATTAGAAAATCCTGGNTGGTATACAGCCTACACTCCATANCAAGCAGAAATTGCTCAGGGAAGAATGGAAGCTCTTATCAACTACCAGACTATGGTTACAGATCTTACGGNAATGGAAATATCAAATGCNTCCTTGTTAGATGAAGGTACTGCAGCATCTGANGCNATGACAATGTTCTTTAGGGTAAGNAAAGGCCCTAAGAAAAATGCATTTAAATTTTTTGTTTCAAATAAANTTTTNCCTCAGACAATTGAGCTTTTAAAAACAAGATCTGAGCCTCTTGGTATAGAANTGGTAATTGATGAACTAGATAAATTTAATTNTGGAGATGATTANTTTGGNGCTCTTTTCCAATATCCTGATAATGACGGTAATATAGTTGATCTNNCATCTTATCTTGAGAAGGCNAGGAGTAAATCAATTTTTACNTGTGTCGCTTCTGANCTAATGAGNTTAGTCCTTCTAAAATCTCCNGGTGAAATGGGTGCGGACGCNGTTGTTGGAAATTCTCAAAGATTTGGAGTNCCAATGGGATATGGAGGACCTCATGCAGCTTTTTATGCTACAAAAGAAGAGTTTAAAAGACATATACCNGGAAGAATTATAGGAGTAAGTGTTGACTCAGCTGGTAATAATGCTTACAGGATGGCGTTACAGACTAGAGAACAGCACATAAAAAGAGATAGAGCTACATCTAACATTTGTACAGCTCAGGTNCTTCTATCAGTAATGGCAGGGATGTATGCTGTATATCANGGTAAAGATGGGTTAATAAAAATTGCTACTAAAATTGCTACNTTAACTCAGTTGCTTGAAAATGGAATCTCTAGTTTAGATTATAATCAAGAAAATGAAAACTTTTTTGACACCTTAAAAATTAAGGTCTCATCTGAAGATAAGNATAAGATTAAGAAACTGGCTGAAAAGAACCATCTAAACTTTAGATATTTTGAAACTGACCATATTGGAATCTCGCTAGATGAAACTACTCAAGTATCTAACGTCCTAGACATTCTTAACATCTTCTCTGAAGTTTCTGGAAAATCTCTAGAGATTAACTTAAATAATATTGACGATTTAAATCATAATATTTCTGGAAATCAAATTAGAAATTCTGAGTTTTTATCTCACGAGGTATTTAACAAGTATCATACTGAGCATGAAATTTTAAGGTACATGAAGAGATTAGAAAACAAAGATCTATCTCTTGTTCATTCGATGATCTCACTGGGCTCTTGTACAATGAAACTTAATGCTACAACAGAAATGATTCCTGTAACNTGGGANGAAATGAATCTNCATCCTTTTGTCCCAATGNATCAAGCNNAGGGGTATTCAGAAATGATAAATAGTTTAAATACTTGGTTATGTGAAATTACTGGATTTTCAGCTATATCATTTCAACCAAATTCTGGTGCTCAAGGTGAATACACAGGCTTAATGGTCATAAGAGCATATCATCTTGATAAAGGAAATGATAANAGAAATATTGCATTAATTCCATCATCTGCCCACGGAACAAATCCAGCTTCTGCAATAATGGCAGGCATGAAGGTAGTAGTAGTCGCATGTGATAAACATGGTAANATTGATTACGATGATTTAAAAGAAAAATGTGAAGAACATTCTNAGAATTTAAGTTGTCTAATGATAACATATCCATCAACTCACGGAGTATTCGAAGATAAAATTTTAGAAGTATGTAATTTAATTCANGAAAATGGTGGACTAGTATATATGGATGGAGCTAATATGAATGCCCAGGTAGGATTAACTAATCCAAAAAATATAGGTGCTGATGTTTGTCACTTAAATCTCCANAANACATTTTGTATACCCCACGGGGGTGGTGGNCCAGGGATGGGNCCAATTGGTGTAGTTGAAAAACTTGTTAAATATCTTCCAAGAAATATATTTTCAGATTTTGATAAATCCAATATCACTCCAGTATCAAGTGCTCCTTATGGNAGCGCAAGTATTCTTGCAATATCATATTCCTATATTTCTATGATGGGGGGTGCAGCATTAAAAAAAGCGACTGAGTTATCTATTTTAAATGCAAATTATATTCGATCTAGACTTCAAGATCACTANCAAGTTTTATATAAAGGTATNAACGGTACGAGTGCTCATGAATTTATTATTGATTGCAGAGACTTTAAGTNAGATACTGATATTGAGGTAGAGGANATTGCNAAAAGGCTAATGGATTATGGTTACCACGCTCCNACGGTTTCTTTTCCAGTACCAGGTACTATGATGATAGAACCAACTGAAAGTGAAACCAAAGCAGAGCTTGATAAGTTTTGTGATGTTATGATTGAGATTAGAAACGAAATAGAAGAGATTAGAAATGGAACATATGATAAAGTANACAATGTCTTGAAAAATGCTCCNCATACAGCCTCAGTTGTAACNGCTTCATCATGGGTATTCCCATATACCAGAGAAAAAGCTGCTTACCCTTTAGATATTGTTTCTTCAAATAAATTTTGGCCTTCAGTCGGAAGAGTGGATAATGCTCATGGAGATAGGAATCTATTTTGTAGTTGTATACCACTTGAGGAATATTCTTCTTAAATAGAAATAAATATTTAATTACTTTTGGNAAATGGATATAGTTATTCTTTTCATTNGCATTCTNACATTGTCTTCACTAGGTTATGTTATATATAAGTTTAACGATAAAGGAGATAATACAGACAATACTCAACAAAGACAANATGAGATAAATCAAATGAAAGAGATGTTAACTCTTGAATTTAAAAATCTTGCTAACGAAATCTTTGAAGAAAAAACAAAAAAAATAACTGAGGTTAATAAAGAAAANCTATCAAATATATTAGATCCATTAAAAGAAAATATTGCAAGATTTGAGAGAAAAGTCGAATCCTCAAATAAAGACGCGGTAGAGTTTAATGCTATACTAAAATCAGAAATAAATCATCTTAAAAATGAAACACTTAAGATGAGAGATGATGCTAATAATTTAGCTAATGCCTTGAGAGGNGAGAGTAAAACCCAAGGAGATTGGGGGGAACAACAAATGGAAACTATTTTAAATGCAGCNGGNTTAGAAAAAAACATCCATTATGAAAAAGAAAAAAATCTCAAAAATGAAAATCAAGATAACCAAAGGTTAGATTATATAGTCAAATTACCTGGTGATAAATGTATAATTATTGACTCAAANGTTTCTTTAGTAGCATATGTTAATTACTACAATTCNGAGGATAAAGAAGATAAAAAACATTATCTAAAGGAACANCTGAAAAGCATAAACACTCATATAACAACTCTATCAAATAAAAATTANCAAGANCTNGATATTAATCAGCCTGATTATATTTTGATGTTTATGGCAAATGAACCNGCATTTAAGTTAGCTGTATTAGAGGATGTAAGTTTATATAATAAAGCTATAGATAGAAATATTGTAATGGTTACTAATTCAACTTTATTTGCTACTCTNAAAACTGTAGCATATATGTGGAAACAAGANAAAGCAAATAAAAANGCGATTGAAATTGCAAGACAGGCCGGATCTCTCTATGATAAGTTTCAATCCTTTTCAGAAGACTTAATCAAAGTAGGAAATAATCTAAATACNACAAAAAACACNTATGAAGACGCAATGAAAAAACTTACTGATGGNAAAGACAATCTTGTCAGAAAGACTGAGAGACTGAGAGAGCTTGGGGCTAAGGCTAGTAAGAAAATCAATCCTAAATTACTTGATAGATCAGAATAAGAATATGGAAAAAAATAATTCTTTAGAAAAGATAAATGTAGTAGGAGATAGNGTTTTGGTAAAACCTAGAAAAGAATCGGAGAGAACNGATAGTGGTTTATATCTTCCTCCAGGAGTAAGAGAAAAAGAAAAGATTCAATATGGATATATAGTTAAAATTGGTCCTGGATACCCAATTCCATTACCTGTTGATAATGATGAGCCTTGGAAATCCGAAGAAGAGAAAGTTAAATATGTTCCTTTACAAGTCAAAGANGGGGATTTAGCTGTATTCTTACAGGGAGGAGCNTATGAGGTAATGTATCAAAATGAAAAATATTTTATAGTTCCTCAGTCATCAATTTTGATGATNGAAAGAGATGATAGTCTATTTAATTAGATTATTTATATTCAATAATACTTTTCTCAATTATATCACAAGACATATTTATTTCGTCTTCATTTATAACAAGAGGTGGNGCAAACCTTATAATATTTCCGTGAGTAGGTTTTGCAATTAGTCCATTATCTTTCATTGCAATACAAATGTCCCATGCTGTGGAACTATCTTCAGTATCATTTATAACCATCGCATTCAGCAATCCCTTTCCTCTAATTAGTGTTACTAAATCACTTTTCTCTTTTAAATTTTCAAGTCTTCCTCTAAATACTTCTCCCATTTTTAAAGCATTATCTTCAAGNNTTTCATCTTTTATAACTTCTAAGGCTGCTTTTGCTACAGCACAAGCAAGAGGATTTCCACCATAAGTTGACCCATGTTCACCTGGTTTAATACACATCATAATTTCATCGTCAGCTAGAACGGCTGAAACCGGAAGAACACCTCCTGATAATGCTTTTCCTAAAATTAAAATATCTGGCCTGGCATCTTCNTGGTCAGTNGCTAACATTTTTCCAGTTCTTGCTATACCGGTTTGAACCTCATCCGCTATAAAAAGAACATTATATTTAGTACAAAGTTTTCTTACCCCGCTNAAATATCCTTCATCTGGAACTACTACACCTGCTTCACCTTGTATGGGTTCAACCATAAATGCACAAACATTTTTGTCTTTTAATTTTTCTTCTAAAGATTCTAAATCATTNTAGGGTATTAAATCATAACCTGGCATATAAGGTCCAAATCCTTTGTATGATAAAGGNTCATCAGATGTTGAAATTGCNGCTAATGTCCTNCCCCAAAAATTTCCGTGAGCAAAAATAATTTTAGCTTTATTTTCTTCAATACCTTTTTTCTCATATCCCCATTTCCTAGCTATTTTATTTGCTGTCTCTCCNCCNTCTACTCCTGTATTCATTGGTAATACTTTATCATAACCAAAATACTCTGTAATATATTTTTCATAATCTCCTAAGATATCATTGTAAAATGCTCTNGAGGTAAGAGTTAATTTTTTTCCTTGAGACTCAAGTGCATCTATTATTTTTGGATGACAATGTCCTTGNTTAACTGCAGAATATGCAGATAAATAATCAAAATATTTTTTTCCTTCGACATCCCATACATAGATTCCTTCTCCTCTNGATAAAACCACCGGTAGAGGATGNTAGTTATGTGCGCCGTATTTATCTTCTAAATTAATTGCTTGTTGGCTTGATNGTATCATTTTTAAATTGATTTTAACTCAAAAATAGNAGAATAAGAAAAAATAAAAAACATTGTTCAAATTTGTTATTTTTTTCAGTTTTACGATATTTGCGTGCTAATAAAAAAAANATAATGTCAAAAGTTTGTCAAATTACAGGTAAAAGAGCAAGAGTTGGTAATAACGTNTCTAAGGCTAACAACAAAACCAAGAGAATGTTTTACCCNAATTTACATGTAAAAAGGTTTTATATNCCTGAAGAAGATAAGTGGATCAAAATTAAGGTATGTTCTTCTGCACTAAAATCAATAAATAAATTTGGAATATCTGCTGTCTTAAAAAAAGCTAAAGAAAAAGGAACTTTAAGTATTTAATATCATGGCGAAAAAAGGAAATAGAATTCAAGTAATCTTAGAATGCACTGAACATAAGGCCTCAGGAAAGCCNGGTACGTCNAGATATGTCACTACTAAAAATAAAAAGAATACTCCAGATAGAATTGAATTAAAAAAATATAATCCAATTCTTAGGAAATACACATTACATAAAGAAATAAAATAATGGCAAAAAAAGTAGTTGCTTCGTTAAGAGATACCTCNGGTGTAAAGTACGCCAAGTTAATCCAGTCTGTCAAATCTAAAAAATCTGGATCTTATGTTTTCAAGGAGGAAATCATAATGGAAGATCATGTAAAAGATATTNTAGCTGGNAAATCTCAGCAAGATATAATCAGAGAATTAAGGGNTAAAGAGAAGGAAGCNGAAGCTGCTAAACAAGCTCAAGCAAATGAAAAAGCCGCTGAGGCACCNAAAGANGAGGCTTCTCCTGCTGCTGAGGCACCTAAAGAAGAAGCACCTAAAGAGGAGGCTGCTCCTGCTGCTGAGGCACCTAAAGAAGAAGCACCTAAAGAGGAGGCTGCTCCTGCTGCTGAGGCACCTAAAGAAGAAGCTACTCCTAAGGGTGATAAAGACTCCAAGTCATCATAATTTTAAATGTCTTATCTTCCTGACTTCAAGCTAGAGACTTATTTTTCTCGCTGGGAGTTTAATGCAAAATACAATCTGTGTGCTTCAGATACAGAGTCCCTATCATTTAAGTCTTTATTTGAATTAGCTGATGATTCTGATAAAAATTTATTAGAGGAAATTACATTTGGTTATACAAAGACATATGGATCTGATGAACTAAGAGAAACTATCGCCTCTACATATAAAACTGCTACTATAAATGATATATTGACTTTTGCAGGTGCCGAGGAAGGGATATTTGTTGCGATGAAATCTATCTTGAATGCTAAGAGTCACGCAATTGTAATAACTCCAAATTATCAGTCAGCCCAGACAATTCCTGAGTCTATTTGTGACGTAACTCCGGTTAATCTTGATGCTGAGAATAATTGGGATTTGGATTTAACTAAAATTAAAAATTCTGTTAAATCAAATACTAAACTTATATCAATTAATTTCCCTCATAACCCCACAGGTAAAGTAATATCAAAAAATGAACTTTATGATATTATAGATATTGCTAAAAAAAATGATCTATATCTATTCAGTGATGAAATTTATAGATTAATGGAAAGAGATAAAATAAAGAGATTAGAACAAATTTCTGATTTATATGAGAAAGGTTTATCGTTGAATGGAATGTCTAAAGCATACGGGATGCCAGGAATAAGAATGGGATGGATCTCGTCTAAAGATCATTCCCTTCTAGATAAGATGGAAAAATTAAAACATTATCTATCTATATGTAATTCATCACCGAATGAAGTTTTAACAATTATTGCCTTAAAGTATAGATCGCAAATTATTGAAAGGACAAGAAGTATTATTAAGAATAATTTGAATATTTTAAATGGTTTTTTTCGAGATTATGATAATATTTTTGACTGGAAGGAACCAGATGGGGGCTGCATAGGTTTCCCAAAGTATAAAGGTTTAGAGGGATCAGACGTTTTTTGTAAAAAGTTAGTAGAGAGTAGGAGTGTTTTATTATTGCCTTCATCTGTNTATAACTCTCAGCTTATGCCAGCACCTGAAAATCATTTCAGAATTGGATATGGTAGATCAAATATGCCAGAGGCATTATCGGAATTAAAAAAGTTTATTGATAGAATTTAAAATAAGAAAGAAAATCTTATTTTTATTTATGACACTTAGATATTGTTTCTTAGGATTAATACTATTTAGTTTTTTGGCTTCTCAAGTACAATCTAATTATGGTAAATCTAAAGTCAGCACACATACTTTATATTCCTCTAATAATCAGTATATAGTATATGATTTATATAAACCAAAATCTGCAACTCCAGAAGAGAAAGCACCTTTCATTGTTGTAGTCCCTGGTTTTCAAAGATCTAAAGAAGCATTATCTAATATTGCTATAGAACTTTCAAGACGTGGTCATGTAGTAGCATTAATTGATCCTTATGCTCAAGGTATGTCAAGCTCATCTTTAAGTAGAAGAGCAGCAACAACTGAAGGCTATGGCATGTTTGCCTTGATAGATTCGGTATATAGCAGTGATGAATATAATTATATAGATAAATCCAAATTAGGTTCAACTGGTCATTCTATGGGAGGTAACGCTGCAATTAGAGGTGCTAATTATTTTGGCAGACAAGCGATTAATAATAATTCTGATAGTAAGCTACACTCAGTTTATGTTTCTGGTTATGTACTTACACTAACTGAAGATGTATTAAAAAATATAAGATCCAATGTTGGAGTTAGTTATGCTTTGTATGATGAGGGAGCTTTTAGAAATGAGTTGAAAGGTTGGGATGCAGGTAATATGAAAATAGCTCCTGAGTCCATAAGATTTGTTAATTCAATATTAAATGAAGAAAATAAATTAAATGAAGTTGAGCTTGGAAAATACTATGGAAGTGTAAGCAAAAAAAACACAAGAGTTGTTTTTAATGAAGAGTTACTTCATCCATTTCAACCATACAATATTGTTGCAACAGCAAATCAGTTGTCATTTTTTGATAAGGTATTTGATTCTCCTATTAAGTTAGATCCCTATAATCAAATCTGGTTTTGGAAAGAACTTTGTACGCTTTTAAGTATGATAATATCATTTATTATGATAATTCCATTATCTAAATTTTTTTTAAAAATGAGTTTTTTTAAATCCCTAGTAAAAAAAATACCCATTCCATTACCGGNTCAGAATATTAAAAGCAAAAAAGTTTTTTGGATGTTATTTATTATTAGTGGATTAGTAGCTTGTCTTTCATTTATTCCAATGGTAGATATTGCTAAAGAGCTTTTTCCCGACGCATCAAATAGAAGGTTAACATGGTTTTTCCCACAAAGGATGAATAACTCTGTTATGTTATGGGCTGTATTCAATGGTATATTCGGTTTAATTTTATTTTATTTCTCGTATATAATTTTTGGNAAAAAAAATGGGGTAAATAAAAAAACCTGGGGTCTATCGATAACCAGATATGAATTTATAAAAACCTTGATTTTGGGAGTTTTGGTATTTATGTGCTATTACATTATACTTAATATAATTTATTTTATTTTTCATGTCGATTATAGGTTTTGGTTTATGGGAGTTAGAATATTTCAGCCTAAGATGATACTTGTATTATTTATGTATGCGCCGTTTTTCTTTATATTTTTCTTTTCTAATTCACTAAGGGTAAATGGAGCTATGAGATTCCAAAATCAATCTGAATGGATATCAAGATTGATAGCAGGTTTTGCAAATTCTGCTGGATTAATACTAATAATTGTAATTCAGTATTTTGTTTTTTATTTAACTGGAGAGGTATTTTGGACTACAAATTGGCTGAGCGTTAATCTATTATTTGGACTCGTTCCTATGATGTTTATTTTGCCTTATTTTAATAGGATATTTTTTGAGATGACTGGCAGGGTATATTTAGGTCCAATAATAACTTGCTTAATATTTATTATGATTCTTTCTACAAATACAGTTATCTACCTACCTATATAACTACATAATTATATTCTTTAGAATAGTTTTAATTATAATTTAATAAATTCGTGTCAAATGGGATTATTTGATTTTATAAAGAAAAAACTTTTTGGTAAGACACAAAAAGTTGAGGAGTCCAAAAAAGTTGATAAAAAGAAAAAANCAGAAGAAAAAANTGAATCTGTAAAAGTTTCTAAACCCAAAGTAACTANAGAAAAGAAAAAAGTTGCTCCAAAAATTAAAGAGGAAAAANCTAAAAAGGGAATTCTTTCAAAAATTAAAGACGCTTTAATTTCATCACCTAAAGAAAAAGAGACTGAAAAGGAAAAGCCTAAGCCAAAAGCTAAAAAGCAAGATAAAGAGGTTAAGCAGAAGCCTAGAGNTAAGGACAAAATTGAAGAAGTTNTTNAGNAGCCNAAAGCAGAAGANGTNGANGAGNAAGTAGAAGAAGTTGTTGAGGAGCCTAAAGCAGAAGAGGTAGAAGAGAAAGCAGAAAAAGTTATTGAGGAACCTAAAGCAGAGGAGGTCGAGGAGGAAGTAGAAGAAGTTGTTGAGGAGCCTAAAGCAGAAGAAGTAGAAGAGAAAGTAGAAGAAGTTATTGAGGAGCCTAAAGCAGAAGAGGTCGAGGAAGAAGTAAAAGAAGTTGTTGAGGAACCTAAAGCAGAGGAGACCGAGGAGGAA
>NZWZ01000025.1 GCA_002701745.1 Flammeovirgaceae bacterium | reverse complement strand
TTGCCCGGATGGTGGAATTGGTAGACACGCAGGACTTAAAATCCTGTGGACCTTATAGTCCGTGTGGGTTCAAGTCCCACTCCGGGTACTAAACGAGACGAAATCTTTTTTTTTCAAAATTTGTAATTCCAAACCCAAAAGGAACTCGTTAAGTTTATTTTTTTAATACGACAACATCATCCAAGAAGAAGCTCGGTAAAAGTGGGTCCAATTGAGGCTTATAGAATACTAACCTTGCTTTAGTAACTCCTTCAGGTACTGTAAATTCAATTTTGTTTTCAGTCCAAACATCTGTTTTAGGAACTTCATACTCAACAAACTTGATCTTGTTGCCGGCCTCATCTCTTACTACAGCATCAAATGTATTTGTTGGTTGAGTTTTCCATCGATGAAAGAATGAAAATTCGTAAGCTTCTCCTGGTTCTACGTCAATTAATTGAAATATTGATCCGTCATGGGGTTCTATTCTTGCTAGGAAATTCCCAGTATTTGGTTCTTGTGCTGCAGATGTTATAACGGCATTCTTAAACCCACCCCAAGGCTCAATATCTCCTGTTTCAAATGTGCCGTTTTCTAAAAGATTACCTGGAACTTCTTCGACTACTTCAATTTCAGGATCTGAGCCAGGACCACATAATAAATTTGGTTTATAGTTAGCATAGTATTCACCAAGCTCTGTTAAATTATCATCTTCATCGTATAAAATTGATGCTACAAGCCTTGGATAGTTTGGGGAGCTTTTTGTCCCAGAGAACCAAGCAAATCTTTTTACATATTTTCTGTTATATAACTCAGGAAGCAATGTCCTCATTGTTCCTAATACCTGGGCAGTAGTATATTTATTTTCTTCTACAGTATTTGCTTGGTTATCTACAACTGCCATTTCTGTAATCCATATTGGCTTATTGTACTTCTGAAAAACATTATCAATAATATCTAAGAAAAGTACTGGGTTATTACTTTGATAAATATGTATACAAATGAAATCAACTCTAAGATTATTCTCTTGGGCTTTTATCATGAACTCATCTAACCAAGCTCCTTGATTAGATGCTACCACTGGACTTCCAAGTGGCACCCCTATACTTTCTAGTTTTGGCCATAAAGCAATGGCTTCATCTACTGTCATATTTGCTTGACTGACTAAATCTGGTTCGTTAAACCCAAGAATATTTTTTACTGCTCCAGCATTAACCAATTCTTTTACTTTATTTATTTCTTCATCATTCACGCTTCCCGAGCCCCAGAACATAGGTACGTACTCAACACTGTCAGGAATTTCATCTCTAAGTTGTCTATTCCATGAGTAGTGCCAAAAAGGCTTAAGTCTTGCAATTCTTGATGACCAGGTTTGTTCTCTGTAGGCCATGCCAATTCCTTTTTTAGCTTCTAGTTCATCGTCAATTCCTATTACAGATGCAGGAGGTGCATTATTTGCTCTGTCAATTCTAGAAATATTTAAACTTTCATCAGTGCATCCGACAAATAAACTAAAAAATAAGAGATAAAAAATATTATGTTTTTTCATATTAATAACCTGGATTTTCAATAAGTTTTGGATTATCAGCAAGTCTACTTAAACCTAAAGCGTAATAATAGTTTCTTTCAGGATGAAGCCGAACTCCACCTAAGTCTCCATCTGCCATCTCCATGGTATATGTTTCATTATTTGCATTAAACCTATAATGAAGCCTGTGTCTTCTAACATTATTTAATTCTTCAACAGCAATTCTCCACCGCCTTAGGTCCCAAAAAACATGATCTTCAAATGCTAACTCACATTTTCTCTCTTGTCTAATTTTATTTTCTGTGATCTCACTTTTTGTTAGAAGAGGCATTCCGGCCCTATCTCTTATTTCATTCATAATACTTACCATATCACCGTTCGGATCATTTAAATAGTATGATGCTTCAACATAGTTNAATAAAATTTCTCCGTATCTAAAGACTATATAATCTGTACTAGATCTGGTGGCATCAGGTGTATNAGGNTTTGTNCGTTTTCTTATTAATAATCCAGTTGCCATGCTACCTGTTAACTTAGATAANCCACTTTGAGGCCANCCCTCTAAGCTTCCTCTCATACTTCNATGAAAAAATACTNTTCCACCNTTGAAATTAGNGCCAGGATAAAAAATTGAAGCTCGCATCCTTGGGTCTCTCATTTCAAAATACCAACTTGGATCAATTGGNGTATTGTCATCATACATGTCTCTATCAACCTTACCTGATGTNCCATCAATAAAATCAAATTGNTCTAATGTCTCAAGGTATACCGGATANTTNGAACTCCAATTAAATCCAAATCCAGCTGGCTGCGCAAGAGCATCCCATTGGTGACTTTTACCAGATTCATAGTCNTATTTTTCGCTAAAAATAATTTCTGGATTATCTGTTTCATCTATGAACAGATTANNAAAATTTTCTACTGGATCGTTGAACTTTCTGTATAGTGAAAAAATTCCTGATTGAATTATTTCTCTCGACGCATTTAAAGATTCAAGATAATATTTTGATGCCTCACTTGATGGAAACCCTAAAAGACCATTTAATTGTTCACTNCCAAAGTTTGCAACACTGCCGGCATATAGCAGGGCTCTACTTTTTAATGCAAGAGCAGTCCACTTAGTTATTCTTCCTTCCTCTATAGCAAANGCTGGAAGNANTTCAGATATATCATCCATTTCACTTGATATAAAATCATATATCTCTTTCTCAGAATTTCTCTCTCTATAAATTTCATCATAATTCCCCTGAATAGGAACGACATCTGTTATTAATGGAATTCCTCCAAATCGTTTTACCATCTCAAAGTATGCATGAGCCCTTATAAACCTTGCCTCTGCTACTCTAGAATCAATAAAATATTCAGTTAAATTTTTTGACTGAGGAAGCTTAGTAATCATTTGATTACATTCTCTTATTAGTGCATAATCATAATAATCAAGAACTTTTCCTTGTAGTCCATTTTCATTATAATCAACATCTACTACTTGAGTATATGGTGTTTGCCATGAGACCCCATAATTTCTAGATTCTCCTCCGTACGAACTTATTAAACCCATATTTAAATTGCCATTTCCAGACTTAATATGAAACTGTGCTCTGTCGTATAGGTCAAATAGAAACGCATCAGCTAGGTTAGGATTATCAAACACAACATCATCTGATATAATATCATTTCTTGTTAGATCAAAGGGGTCATAACATCCTGATAGAAGTAATATGATTGACGTAACAAGTATTTTATTTTTTAAGCTTTTCATAATTAAAATAATATTCTTAATCCAACAGTGTAAGATCTTGTAATCGGGTATCTTCTTGTTGCCTGTGTCCCAGGATCAAACTCTGGGTCAAATGTATTTTTATAAATTCCAAGGTTAGTCCACGATATTAAGTTTTCAGACGATAGATATATTTGGGTTGATTTTAACCCAATTTTACTGAATGCTTTTTCAGGAATGTTATAAGATAAATTAATATTCTTTATTCTTAAGTACCTCACATCTCTCAGCCAAAAGTCAGAAATTCTAGAGTTATTAATATTAGCCGAAAGGCTAGCTGCAGGCAGAATTGCATTTGGGTTAATATTGATATTTGGATTATCNGGATGCGGTTGCCATGCATAATCATAATGGTAAGCCAAAGGTATTGACCCATTGCTAAACATTGTCGCAGCAGGTCCATTGATATAAATACTAAATTTAGATGCTCCTTGTAGAGTTGTTGATAGTTGAAAGTTTTTATAATTAACGCTTATCCCCATTCCATATGTTACTTCTGGCATATTTGATGCGTATCCAATGACATCTTGATCTCTGAAATTGATTGTGTCATTTTGATCTAAGTCTCTATATTTTATATCTCCTGGTCTTAAGGTTAAATTTCCATTTCCATCTTGAATGACACTATGATTATTTATTTCTTCTTGACTCATAAAAATACCGTCTGAAAGATANCCAAGACGTCTATTTACCCACTGTCCCTCTCTCCCATAAATTCTAATGTAGTCTGGATCGGAAAATTTTTCTAAATCATTTCTAATTAAAAACTTTTCTTTTCCTATCGCAAAATTTGGTGCTAATTCAAGTCTAAATTTTCCAATATTTTGCTGAAATATTGCAGATAACTCCAGCCCTCTGTCATCACTTTCGTTAATATTTGTTAGTGGTAAATTAAATCCTCCCTCAGAAGCTACCGACTTTTGATCTATACTGAGGATGTTTTCTCTTTTTCTATAAAAATAATCTAATTCAAGCTGAAGACGTCCTTGGAGGAATGAAGACTCAACTCCTAAATTATACATCGTGATAACCTCCCAAGATAAAAATGGATTTACTTCGCCTAGGGTTCTTATTGTTGTGCTTGCATTGTTTTGTCCAAAGAGATATATGTTTTGTGATTGGTATCCAGCTAAATAATCAAACCCATTAATTCCATTTGCAGTATCATCTCCCATCTGCGAATAAGAAGTTCTTAGCTTTAGGCTTATATTTTCTCCATTAGAAAAAAAAGGCTCTTCAGAAACTATCCACCCTAATGAAAAACTAGGGAAATAGCCCCATCTATTTGAGGGAGAAAACAATACGTTACCATCTGCTCTAAATGTAGACTCAAATAAGTACCTGTTTTTAAACCTATAGTTTATTCTTCCTACTAGACTTTTTCTTCCAATATCAGACCCTGAAGACCCGTCGTTTGTTTGATCATTTTCTGATCCTATAAATAGCTCGGGAATAGATGTTGTGAATAAATTTTTTCTAGTTGCAGAGAACCTACTATAACTTCTTCTTGTCTGTTCTGCTAGCAATAGAACATCTATATTATGGGTTCCAATTTTCTTTTTATATTCAGCGGAAACTAATGGATATAACATAGTTCTTTTAAATTGTGATTCAGAAACAGATGAGACACCATTTCCTACTCCCTCCAGTGAAGTTGTTCCGTCAGATTCATTATATCTATAGACATTGTAAGGGTTTCTGAAGGACTTTTCAGCTCTATCAAGAATCTGTATATTCATGTTAGCTCTTAATATTAAACCGTCTACTCCTGGAATTTTATACTTCAGACCTATTTTACTTCTAAACATGTTATCAAAACGGTCATATGTACCGTAAATGCTTCTGCTGGATCTTGCCAATGGATTTCTATTGCCAGTTGTCGATCCCGAGTATGAGACAAATGGTTTTGAGGGATCAGGAATCACAACACCTTCTGGTAATGATGTAGGGAAAATGGGTTGTGCTGTAGAAAGATCTATCCAAATATCTGAAAGAGCATTTTTGGCAGGTCTTTCTCTAATATCTTGTCGATAAGATAAGTCTACCCCAAGACTTAAGTTGCTATTAAGGTCAATATCGATATTTGATCTGATGCTGTACCTTTTGTAATCAAAGTCTCTAGATCTGAAGAAACTTTCCTGATCTATAAACCCAAACGAACTAAAATATTTGACATTATCAGAACCTCCTGATACATTAAAATTATATTGTTGCATAGGGGCATTATTTTTAATTAGCTGATTAATCCAATCTCCACCCTCATAACCAGGTATTTTATCTTCATAATTTTTAATATCATCTTCAGTAAATGTAGCATTGGCGTCAGAAAAGTCATTAAAATTTGCTTCTCTAACTAACTCGACATATTGTGAGGGCGTGACATGCTCAAGAAATGCTGTTGCTGACTGAGAAGTATAACTTGAACTGAAAGATATTTTTGGGGCTCCTTCTTCNCCTCTTTTAGTGGTGACCAGTATAACACCATTTCCCGCTCTTGCTCCATAAACNGCTGCGGAAGCGTCTTTAAGTACNCTAATGCTTGCAATATCATTTTGGTCNACACGNGAAAAATCCATCTGNACTCCNTCAACTAAAACTAAAGGTGCCTCACTAAANCCNCGAATTCTTATCTGCGTNTTTTCTCCTCCAGGCAATCCCGAATTTTGTCTAGTCATTACNCCTGGTAATTTNCCTGCAATTAAATTTGATGTGTTAGCTACNGGAACACTAATTAATTTTTCNTNNTTAATNGTTGNAACTGANCCGGTTATATTGATTTTTTCCTGAGAACCGTANCCTACGACGACAACTTCTTTTAANGTTTCAATATCAGGGGTTAATTGAATGTCTATTGTTGATTTACCATTAACNTTAATNTCTTCTCTTNTATATCCNGAGAAAGAAATTATAAGNNNTGTNTCTTTAAAAGCAAATAAAGAAAAATCTCCATTTATATCTGAAATAGTNCCTGTNGTTGTTTCCTTAATAATAATNGTNGCACCGGGTAGTCCATTNCCCTCCTCATCAGTAATTNTACCATTNATCTGATGATNTTGAGAAANCCCATTATAATTAATTANTATAAAAGTTATAAAGAANAAAGTCTTTTTCATTAATAGTCAGTACATAAAGGAATTCTAATTTTAAATTTAAATAATTATAATTTGGTATGTTTTTAAATAATTAATTTCTTGTTTTATTTTTTTCAAGATATTTATTGATATAAAAATCATTAAGTTCATCGGAATCTTTATATTTTATTCTTAGTGACTCAAGTTTTGTATGTAAGTCTTCTCTTATTGCTTTATACTCATCATCATCATATACATTATTGAGTTCATATGGGTCTTTTTTTCTGTCATACAACTCCCATTCATCTACATCATAATAAAACCTAACTAGTTTATAATTTTTACTAACAATTCCATAATGCCTTTTAACCATATGTACAGATGGATATTCATAGTAATGATAATAAACCTCCTCCCTATCCCATTTATCATTATTTCCAGTTAAAAGTGGCATTAGGCTTTCCCCTTGCATATCATCGGGTATATTTATCATTGCAGCCTCTAAAAAAGTTTGAGCAAAATCTAAGTTTTGTACCATTTCATCACTTGTAATTCCGGGCTCAATTTTATTTGGCCATCTAATAAGTAATGGTGTTTTGAATGATTCGTCATAAATAAATCTTTTGTCAAACCATCCATGTTCTCCTAAATAAAATCCTTGATCTGAAGTGTAGACAACTATGGTATTTTCGCTTAAATTATTTTCATCTAAATAATTTAGAACTCTCCCTACATTATCGTCTACAGATGAAATTGTTGCTAGATAATCTTGCATATATCTTTGAAATTTCCATCTCATTTTTTCTTCATCATTCATTGTTGGCCAATTTGTTTTGAAATCATCACTAATTTTATTTAGTGTAACATCATATTCTGCTTTTTGAGAATCATTAGCTCTCCCATACCTACTAAAAAACTGGTTGGGATGTGATCGAACAAGATTTTTTCTTTCATTAACATAAACAATTTCTGGCTCAACACTTCCCATTTCTTTGATGGTGGATGGCCATACTTTACTATCTTCCATATACCTCATATGAGTTAGCAAATTCATTTCTGCAGATTTTGCTGCACTCCCTCTATTTGAATAATCATCAAATAAGGTTTTTGGCTCTGGAAATTTTTTCTCATAAAATTCAGCAAATTTATCTGCTCTAGGCCACCATGCCCTGTGAGGGGCTTTGTGTAAATACATCATTAAAAAAGGTTTGGTCTCATCCCTTTTATTTTTAAACCAGTCAATTGTTAAATCAGTTATAATATCAGTTACATACCCTGTAATTATTGTATCCTTTTCCTTACCTAAAAATTTTGGGTTTATGTAATCTCCTTGTCCTGGTAAAATTAAAAAATCATCAACTCCTTTGGGGTTATTGCCAAAGTGTAGCTTTCCAAACATAGCGGTTTGGTATCCGGCTTTCTTAAATAATTGAGGAAATGTAACCTGCGAGGTATCAAATGGAGAATGGTTATCTATTTTACCATTAAGATGACTAAATTTTCCAGTTAATATTGTGGCTCTTGATGGGGCACATATTGAATTAGTGACACACGCATTTGTAAATTTAATTCCTTCTTCAGCTAATCTATCAATATTTGGTGTCTGGATCAATCTGTCATCATAAGAACTTATCGCTTGATAAGCATGGTCATCAGACATAATAAATAATATATTAGGTCTATTATCTTTTTTTACTTTTTGAGTAACTGATGTACACCCCTGGATTATAAAAAAAACTACTAATAATAAGTTAAGCTTTTTCATATTTAGTTCTCCTCCTCTTTAGATATTACTCTTTCATACCCATATACTTTCTTAATTTTACCGTCTACAATCTGAGCATCAAGAACTCTTTGTAAATTAGTTGCTGAGTCACCTTCTCCAAATGAAACATTGACAACAGTTGTGATCCAGTTTTCATCTGGTTTGTTAGCAAAATCAATATCATTTGATATACTCCATAGTATTTCCCACTTTGCATTTGGGTTAGCCTCCAAAAACATATTGGATAACTTTGCGTGCTCCTCACTTCCTTTCACAATCATTCCATTTGGCGCGTAAAGCTCAATATCATCGTGCTCTAATTTAGATACATCATCTACTCTTCGTTCATTATAAGCATCAAAAAAAGCTTCCATTATAGCTACTCCGTCTTGGCTGCCACCATAAATATTAACTTTATTTCCTTCCTCCATCTCAAATCCAATTTTTTTATGAGCAGATTCAATGGTTGTTACGTTTTGAGTGCATCCTTGTATTATAAATATTATTGTGATAAGTAAATTAATCTTTTTCATATTTTGTTTTTTTGAATGATATATTGATATTGTTTTAATATAAACTTAAAATCAAACATAATAAATTAATTAGATATCATGTTTTTAGAGAGATCAATTAATCAGGCAGACAATATAGGATGGATAGAGGTTATTTGTGGGTCAATGTTTTCCGGAAAGACAGAGGAGCTTATTAGAAGAGTAAAAAGAGCTAAGCTTGCTAAACAAAAAGTTAAGATTTTTAAACCAAAGCAAGACACTAGATACAGTAAGAAAAAAGTTACCTCTCATGACAATAATTCAATAAAGTCTAAGCCTGTTAATTCTCCAGAGAAGATATTAGAACTTTCTGAAAAGTTTGATATAATAGGAATTGATGAGGCACAGTTTTTTGATGATAGCATAATATATGTTTGTAATAAATTAGCTAATGCTGGTAAGAGGGTTATAGTTGCCGGGCTAGATATGGATTATAGAGGTAATCCATTTGGTCCCATGCCAAATCTTCTCGCAATTGCTGAGTATATTACTAAGGTTCATGCTGTATGTACAAGATCTGGTAAAATGGCATCATATACGCACAGGACTGTAAAAAACGAAGATCTTGTTCTCTTGGGAGACACTCGTAGGTACGAGGCTCTTAGTAGGAGAGAATTTATAAAAGTTAAAAGAAAGAAAAAATAAATTACTATGTCTAAAGTTAAATCTTACGCTGCGCTTCAAGCAGATAAACCTCTACACCCACACGATATAAACAGAAGAGATATAAATCCTGAAGATGTCAATATTGACATATTATATTGTGGTGTTTGTCACTCCGATATCCACATGGCAAGAAACGAATGGAATAATACTTCAATATATCCAATGGTTCCCGGTCATGAAATTATAGGCGTTGTAAAAGAGGTTGGGTCTACTGTTACAAAGTTTAAGGTAGGAGATAATGTTGGGGTAGGTGTTTATGTTGATGCATGTGAGAAATGTGATAACTGTAATTCGGGTAAAGATCATTACTGTGAAGAGGGAATAGTTTTAACATATAACTCATATGAATACGGTACGAGAAATATAACTTATGGAGGCTACTCTAAAAGCATTGTCGTTAAAGAAAATTATGTAATTAAAGTTCCTTCAGAAATGGACATGAAAAAAGCTGCTCCTCTTCTTTGTGCAGGTATTACTACATATTCTCCTCTAAGACATTTTAAAATTAATAGCAATCATAAAGTTGGTATTGCTGGACTTGGAGGTCTAGGTCATATGGGTTTAAAATTTGCCTCTTCATTTGGTGCCGATGTTGTAGTTTTTAGTACTTCAGATTCGAAAAAGGATGAAGCTTTTGAGATGGGAGCAAACCATTTTGTTAACGTTAACAATAGTAAGGATGTCAGAAAACACATGAATTCTTGTGATTATATATTAGATACTGTTTCAGCTAATAGAGATATGGCACAAGTTTTTTCATTTTTGAAAACTGATGGATTAATTATGATTGTAGGACTGCCCATGGAACCACTTGCTATTTCTAGTTTTTCTCTCATTGACAAAAGAAAAGGTATTGTTGGCTCAGCGATTGGAAGTATTGCCGAAACTCAGGAGATGATAGATTACTGTAATGATAAAAACATATATCCTGAAGTTGAGATTATTCCAATATCTAAAATTAATGAAGCTTTTGATAGGACAATAAATAAAGACGTTAGGTATAGGTTTGTTATAGATATGTCTACTCTTTGACTATCTTCCCCCAGGAGGGCAATTCTTTCTCAAAAAATCAGTAAACATCAACCTTACATGTGGGTAAGCCCCATCTTCTCTTATTCCATGTGATCTGTTAGGATAAGATAACATATAAAATATTTTTTTATGTTTTATTAGCTCATTAGCTAACATCTCAGCGTTTTGATAATGCACATTATCATCACCAGTTCCATGTATATATAATAGATTTCCTTCCAGGTTTTTTGCGTATTTTATTGGAGATCCATCTACATAATCCTGATAACTTTCTTTAGGGTCACCCATATATCTTTCTTGATAAATGTTATCATAAGTGAGTTGATTTGCGACTGCAGCTACAGCAATTCCTGTATGGAAAATTTCTGGGTATTGGAATAGACAGTTTAGGGTTGCTGTCCCGCCTCCGCTCCAACCATGAACAGCAACTCGTGACGTGTCGATAAATTCATATTTTTCAAAAACAGCTTTAGCGCCCATAGCCATATCTCTTACATTTATTCTTCCAATATTTCTGTAAATTGCTTTTCTCCAAGCTCTACCTTTTGGAGAAGGAGTCCCTCTACCATCAAAAGTTACATATACATAACCGTCTTCTCCAAGATTACCATCATATAAACCATTGTTTCCAGCACCATATCTGTTAACGCCAGTTTGTCCTGCGGGTTCACTATAAAAATAAAATAAGACAGGGTATTTTTTGTTTTTATCTAAATTTTTTGGTTTCACTATCCATCCCTCCATAGTCACGTCATCAACAGTAGTTATTTCAAAAAATTCCAGAGGATGATCTTTCTTTTTTTCTAAGTCATATTTTTCAATCATATTTTGGTTCTCATTTATAAATTTATGATTAGGTAACGAGACTAAAGCCTGCATTGGCCTGGTAAAATAATTTGAGAAAGAGTGGAAAGCATATTTTGCTTTTGTACTAATTTGATAATTATGAGAACCCTCTAATACATCAGGAGTTACTCTAATTAATTTTCCATCTCCCTTCGCCGACGTCTTATAAAGATATCTTTCTGTTGGGTTTTCCGGGGAAGCGATAAAATAAACACTTTCATTTTTTTCATCATATGCTAAAGGTTTAACTACGTCATAATTTCCTTTTGTTACCAAATATTCTGTTTTGTTAGTGATATCAAACCTATAGATGTGTGACCAACCGTCTTTCTCTGTTGTATATAAAAATTCTTT
>NZWZ01000024.1 GCA_002701745.1 Flammeovirgaceae bacterium | reverse complement strand
TGGTAATCTTAAAGTACAAGATGCATGTGGTATTCTTTCACCAACTGGTGCTTCACAGTGGTCTGAAGTTTATGTTTTCAATGATGTTAGTGTAACTAATGGTAACGCTGAATTAAACATTGACTGGGTAAATGACTACGGTGAGTCTGGTGTTTCCACCTTAACTAATTGGTCTGGTGGTAACTGGCCTGACTTGAACTAACTAGGTCTTATATTTTATATATATGAATTAAAGGTAACGGCGTAAGTCGTTACCTTTTTTTTTATTTATTTTTAGAGGAATGAAAAAACACATCTTATTTTTTCTTCTTCATCTATATACATTTTCAGTATATCCTCAGTTATTTTTCAATGAGGTTTCATCTTCGTATGATTTTAATCATTCTTATTTTCAGGGAATATCTGGAGCTGGACTAAGTTTTGCCGATTTTAACAACGATGGCTTAGATGATATATCTATCCCAACAAATGGAGAAAAGTCTATTTTCTTCTTTAAAAATGATGGAACTAAATTAATATCTCAAAATTTTAATTTAAGCTATCCTTTCCAGGTTAAACAAATCCTTTGGATTGATTACGATAACGATAATGATAAAGATCTTTATTTGACATCATTTAANGGAAAAAATAAACTATTTGAAAACGATGGTTTCTTTTACTTTAATGATGTNACTAGTTTATTGAATCTTCCAGATTCTCTTTCAAATTCGTTTGGTTCTTCATGGGCNGATATAAATAATGATGGATATATTGATTTGCTTCAAACTTATAGAACTAGCGATACTCTAAGTAATACAATTAAAATATTTTTAAGTGATAGNGCTCTATCATTTCATGAAATTACAAGTACAACNAATATTAGTGAGTTAAGTAAACTTCCATTCTGTGCTTCTTTTGTAGATATTGATAACAATAATTTATTAGATCTGTATATAGCTAATGATAAGTCTTCTGGTAACTCCATGTATTACAATAATGGTAANTTATCATTTAATAATATTAGTGAATCCTCAAATACAGGNGTAGATATGGATGCTATGTCTGTAACTATNGGTGATTTTAATAATGATCAATATTTTGACATATANTCNACTAACCTTGAAGAAGGNAATAAGTTTTTTGTNAATAATAAAGATTTANCATTTACNGAAAATGCTCAAAATNTAGGTGTATCATTTAATGGGCAAGCATGGGGATCTCAATTTGAAGATTTTGATCTTGATGGATATGAAGATTTATATGTAAGTGGAGCTTTAGTAGGTTCTGANAATCCCTCTAGTGCTTTTTATTCAAATATTTTTGGGAAGTATTTTGAAGAAAACAATTCTGTTGGCTTAGGTATTGATACNGTTGAAAGCTACTCAAACGCAATNGGAGATATAGATAATAATGGTATACCAGATATTGCTGTACTAAATATGTTTCCNCATCGNTCCTTCATTTTTAAAAATACATATTCNGGNAATAACAACTGGTTAAAGTTAAATATTAAGGGCTTANCATCTAATAAGGATGCTTANGGTGCAAGATTAGTATTATATTCTGGNGATTTAGTTTTAACAAGGGCTAAGTTTTCAACTGAAGGTTATTTATCTCAAAATTCTGANAANATATTTTTNGGACTTGGAGAAAATAATTCCATTGATTCATTATTTATTTACTGGCCTTCTGGANCTANNGACAGATTATACGANTTAGGTGTNAATGAAATTATTAGTATAAACGAAGGTTCGACATCAGAGAAGCCTATAATATATTNTAATAAATTATCTCTCTGTGATGGAGAGACTATGTTTCTTGAAACTGGTTTTTATGAAAAGTATTTATGGTCTAATGGAGATACTACACAAAAAATTGAGATATCATCTCCAGGGCAATATTACGTAAGTGTTTATGATCAGCTAAATAANATTTCTACTTCTGACACAATATANATTTCAAATGTAAGTCCTCCTCAATNTACTTTAAATGTAAAAAATATTACANCTGATCACTCAAGTTCTATTGAAGTTATTGGTNTNGATACCTTANATAATTATTACGTATCATTAGATAATGGTCCATTTATCCGAAATAATTTATTCATTCCGAATATTAGTTCCGGATCTCACCAAATTACTGTAAGAGATATTAATGGATGNGAGTCTTCACAGCTTTTTGAAATAATTAATATAGTTAAGAATGAAAATAATCCTGACTTTAANAATAAAAGTATTGCAAGAAAGTGGATTGANGTTTTACTAGAGNCAATTAGAAATGATTTAGCCAGGCCTCCAATTCATGCCAGAAACCTATTTCATTTATCATCTATAATGTATGATGCTTTAGTTATAGATAAGAAAGTAAATCAAAATATTGAAATATCTCCATTTTTATTAAATAATACNATTAATGAAGAATCATTTGTATTTGATTTTCCTCAGCCAAATAATGATCAAGAGTATATNGANAAAGTAATATCTTATTCTGCGTACAATTTTATNAGGCATAGATTTAAAAATTCNGTTGGTATTGTTGAAACATATAAAATGATTGATTCCCTTATGGTATCTCTAGACTANGACATCAATTACAATAAATTAGATTATTTATCAGGTGATCCAAAATCTATAGGTAATTATTTAGCTNANTTATATATNGATTATGGTTTTGTCGATAATTCAAATGAGATAAATGATTATTCTAGTAATTATTATAAACCAATAAACCCNCCTTTAGATCTAAGTAAAANTGGTAACCCAGATATTATTGATCCAAATAGGTGGCAGCCTTTAAANATTTTAAATTTTATAGATCAATCTGGTAATTTAATTGAGGGAATTCCTGAGTTTATTTCACCTGAGTGGGGTAATGTTTTACCTTTTGCCTTAAGTGAAGAAGATTTAGTTCTAAAAGTTAGAGATGATGATATTTATAAAGTGTATCACGACCCTGGANTTCCTCCATTATTGGATACTATAGGCCAAGGTGAATTAGACTCTTTATTTAAGTCATCCTTTTCTATGGTATCAATTTGGGGGTCNCACCTAGATAAAGATGACGGTATTTTATGGGATATATCTCCAAATTCTATTGGGAACTTAGAATCATACCCAGAAAANATTTTAGAGTTTCATTCTTTNTATGACTATTTTAATGGGGGAGATGTGAGTACAGGTTTTGATATTAATCCTTTCACAAATCAAAAATATGAAGANCAAATTGTTCCTAGGGGAGATTATACAAGAGTATTAGCTGAGTTTTGGGCAGATGGCCCTGATTCAGAAACTCCGCCNGGTCATTGGTTTGTTATTTTAAATGAAGTTAATGATGACAATAATTTAGTTAAAAGATTTGAGGGTGAAGGAGAAGANCTTANTGATCTTGAGTGGGATATAAAATCATATTTTTTATTGGGTGGCGCAATGCATGATGTGGCTATNTCTGCGTGGGGAATAAAGGGTTATTATGATTACCCAAGACCAATATCAGTTATTAGATACTTATCTGAAAAAGGTCAGTCTTCATATCCTGATTCAATAAACTATAATCCTAATGGTATAAAACTTATAGATAACTATATAGAAACTGTTGGTCNTCAAGANCCACTTTTGGGAGATAATAATGAAAATCTTGGTAAAATTAAATTATACACTTGGAAAGGTTTTACTGATAATTCGGTCTCAGAAAAAGAAGAGAAGGGTTCAGGCTGGATACTTGCAGAACAATGGTGGCCATATCAAAGACCTAGTTTTGTTACACCNCCTTTTGCAGGTTATGTTTCAGGTCACTCAACTTACTCAAGAGCTGCATCAGTAATTTTAGAAAAAATAACAGGAAGTAAATTTTTTCCAGGAGGAATTGGAGAATTTGAAATATCTAAAAATGATTTTTTAGTTTTTGAGAATGGACCTTCAGTTGATATGAAATTACAATGNGCTACATATAAAGATGCAGCTGATCAGTGTTCTCTCTCAAGAATTTGGGGTGGGATNCACCCATANATNGATGATATNCCTGGAAGAAAAATAGGAACGGAAATCGGCTTTGATGCTTTTGAATATGGAAAGTCATTATTTGAAGAAATAAATATGATCACTAAATCATATGAAAATAATTTAAATAATTTAAAAGTTTATCCAAACCCNNTAACTGCAAANAATTACATGANTATTGTCAATGAAACAGATAAAAAAATAAAAAAAATAAGTCTTATCAACTTTTTAGGTAAAACTGTATTTGATCAAAATGTTAATATAGACAGCAAAAAAAATAGACTTAATATTAATAAATTACCTCATGGAATTTATTTGCTTAGAATTATGTTTTCTGATGATACTATGAAGACAACTAAAATTGTTATATCGAGATGAAAATAAGTGCTTATAATGTTCTCTTTTTATTCATATTTTTATCATGCAGTAGTGATACAAAGTTTAGTGATGTATCAATTGGGGTTACTGATTTTAGCCATTCAAAATATCATATAAAATTTAAAACAGATACAGATAAAGAAGCTAATATTTCTTATTGGGATAATGAAAATGATAAAAAAATTACAGATAATTATCCTAGTGATAACTATGATATTCCATTACCATTTTTGAAGCCTTCTACACAGTATTCATTTATGATTAATTCTGAAAATTCAAATTCTATATTATATTCTTTTAAGACTAAAGACTTACCTAGTAATTTTCCATCTTTTGAATTAAAAAAAGATTCCCTTTTCAATTTTGATGGATATTTATTATTTAGAACTCAAACTAATCCTGGTATTCAGTTTATGATGGATGACTCAGGAAATATTATATGGTATTCTATTGCAGATTCTACTCTTTCTAGACCTTTTAATAAAGGAAATAACTTTTCGTATCTCTCTCAATCAGAAAAAACTTTATTTCATGAGATCTCTTTTAATGGAGATACCTTATTCTCAAAAAATACCGACTCTGAAATATTACATCATGATATTTTAAGAAATGATTCTATGTTTGTTGCTTTAACTTATGAATATATTGACTTTAATAGCAATGAATTTGATTCATTGATGGGTGATGGAATTGTTATCTATGACTCAAAAGGAAATAAGATTTGGAAGTGGAATATATTTGATCATGTTGATCCAACTTCTGAAAGTTTCATTATAAGAGAAGATTGGAGTCATGCGAATGCAATCGATGTCGATTATGATGGAAATTTTTTAGTTTCCTTCAGAAATTTTGATCAAATATGGAAAATAAGTTCTGTATCAGGAGAAATATTATGGAGGTTAGGTATAAATGGTGATTTTCAATTAGAGAATTCTGATGTATTCTATCAACAACATGCAATTCATAAAATTGATAAAAATAATTATATGTTATTTGATAATGGATCTTCAGAATTTCGTAATACCTCAAGAGCTTTAATTTTTGAAATAGATGAATTAAATACAAAGTTTAAAAAAGTTAAAAGTGTCTTTCTTCCTGATGATTTATTTTCATTTAAACAGGGGAGTGTTTATCTACTTGATGATAAATACTTTTTATTTTCTAGTTCAGTAAATAACAGAACAGTTATATCTGATAATAAAGGAAAAATTTTATGGGATTTATCAAGTGATCATTCTTATTATAGAGTATATTATATTAATAAAAATTTTATTGCTAACTAATTACAACATTTCCTAACTATAACTAATGAGTTATTTTAAGTTATTTTTTACTTTTCTAAAGACGGGTACAATTTCTTTTGGAGGATATATGATGTTGATTTCTATGATTCAAAGAGAGTTTTCTGTAAACAATAAAGTTNTAAGTAAAAAAAAGATATTAGATGCTATTACTATGGCGAGCTTTCTTCCTGGACCTATGGCAATTAATGTAGCCTCTTATATTGGTTTTGTTATAAAGGGTTGGAAAGGTGCAATTATTTCCTTTGTAGGTGTTTTACTACCTTCCTTTATTATAATGATTATCTTTTCTCATCTTTACTTAAACTCAAGAAATATTCCTGGATTTTCTTCCTTTTTTGATGGAATATTACCAGTTGTAGCTGCTGTTATTTTTTCTGTTGGATTTTCTTTCTATAAAGACACAAAAGATAAAACATTTAGTTCTTTGTTAATTATTTTAAGTTTTGTTCTTACCTCATTAATTAAAGGTTATATATCAATTATTCTACCTTTAGTATTATGTGGAGCTCTGAATTTAATTTATAACGGAGATAAAATTAAAAAAATCACTAATCCCAAAAAGGCATTTATTAGAATTAAAGGNATTATAGTAGCTTCAGTAATTTTATTTATTCTTTTAGTTTTTTTAAATAATGCTCCAATAAATACTCCAAACTTTAATTTATCAAAGGTTTTTGCAAACATATCTCTTACTTTATTTGGAGGTGGATATGTATTTATTCCTTATCTAGATAAAATTGTTGTTGAACAAATAGGTTGGTTAACTAAAAGAGAATTTATTGATTCGATTGCTATGGGGCAGATAACCCCTGGGCCAATCCTAATTACTGCAACTTTTATTGGCTATAAGATCAATGGAATAACTGGTGCTTTCTTTTCTACAATTTCTATTTTTTTACCTTCTTCGGTTGTTATAATTTTCTTTTCAAGAGTGTATTATTTTATCAAAAAAAATAATACAATTAAATTAATTATTAAAGGTTTTAAAATAGGGATAATAGGTTTGATTTATTATTCTGGATATATAATTATGTTTAAGCAACTCGAGTCTTATAATATAATAAGTATTTTGATATGTATTTTTTCTATTTTTGTTTTAAATAAAACTAAAATTCATCCTATATTTTTGATTCTTATTTTTGGTCTGTTAGGATACTATTTTGAATTTTAAATTATGCAATTTTTTCAATTAATTGGAACTCAGAGATCGGGTTCAAATTTATTTAGGTTAATGCTAAATGAATTTGATGACATTTATGCACCCCATCCTCCTCACCTGCTATCTACATTCTATCATTTGCAAAAGAATTATAATGATTTTGATAAATTGGTTTCGGATATGGTTAAATGGGTAAAATTTAATCCTATTAAATGGAATAATGTTCCATCAGAAAAAACAATTAAAAATCATATAAAGGATAATAATATATTTGAAGTATTTAGAGTAATATATACTCATTCAAATCCTAAGTTTTGGTGTTGTAAAAGTTTACAGAATTTCAGATTTAATAATGATCCTAATTTTATGAAGTTGCAACCTATTTATATTTATATATATAGAGATGGAAGGGATGTTGCTTCATCATTCAAGAAAGCATCTATAGGAGAAAAACATATTTATAATATTGCTAAACAATGGAATGAAGATCAAAAAAAATGTTTAGAGATAAAAAAGAGCACTAAAGATTTTAATTTTTTTTCTGTTAAATATGAAGATCTACTTAATGATCCAGCATTAATAATTAATAATTTTTGTAAAAAGTATGGGCTGTCTTACAACAAAAAATTTTTAAATTATTATAAATCTAAAGAATCCAAAAAAGCATCTACATCTGGTGGATTATGGAGAAATTTATCTAAACCATTAATCAGAAATAATAAGAATAAATATAAATCGGAGTTGTCTACTAAAGAAATTTTGATTTTTGAGTCTATCAATAAAAAAGAATTACAAAAATTAGGATATGAACTTGTTAACTCTGATTCTAAATTGTTTTCTTCTTTTACTTCTGGAGAAATCAATAAGTTTAATTTGATAAATTCTGACCTTAAAAAAGAGGCTTATGAAAATCAAAATGATTTTGAAAAAGAATTAATTAAAAAACAAAAAATAATTATATCTAAGGACTCTTAAATTCTTTTAGTTCATACCTTTCTCCATTTGATTCTAGATAGAAAGAATTGTTTATCCATTCGCCACAATTATAGTATGTGCTTGTATTTGAGATATTCTTCTTATTTACGTAATGGCTATGTCCAAAAACAAAAATATCAGTTGGNTTTTTTATATTATAAGTTGTACAGTATTCTAGTATTCTTTTATCGTTTATTTTTGCTTTTTCTGTTATCTCCATCTTACTTTTTGAGCCTGACAAAAACCTTCCCAATGGAATTCCTATATCTGGATGAATCCATCTAAATAAGAATTGACAAAATTTATTTTTAAATATTCCTTTAAGAAACTTATAACCAGTATCTCCTTTCCCAAGACCATCTCCGTGTCCAATCAATAAAATTTTTTCATTGATTTTAAAATTTTGTGGTTTATCATATACTTTAATTCCGAGTTCTTTGAAATAGTTAATAACCCATAAATCATGATTCCCGATAAAATAATGAATAGTTATTCCTTCATCTATTAAATTAGAAATTGTAGATAAAAATCTTAAGTTATCTTTTGGAATTACATTTTTATATTCAAACCAAAAATCAAATAGATCGCCCATCAAGAAAACATCCTGAGCATCTTTTTTAATATGATTTAACCATTCTATTATTTTTTTTTCTCTTGATAATGATGAATCTTTATCAGGTTTTCCCAAGTGAAAATCACCGGCAAAGTAAATTTTATTTTTCTTCTTTATCTGAAGAGTTATCATCGGTAATTTTATTTATTTCATCTTTATCTTCTTCTTGAGTAATCTGTTTACTCTCGAAAGGTCTTTTTCCTATAAGTGTTTCTAGGTCATTTTGAAATAAAATTTCTTTCTCTAAAAGTTTATTTGCAATTTTTTCAAGTTGTTCTCTTTTATCTAGAAGTAGCTTCTTAGTTCTTTCATAAGCACTATCAACTATTCTTTTTACTTCCGAGTCAATTTTCTCAGCTGTTGAGTCAGAATATGGTTTTGTGAAATTATAATCAGATTGTTTGGAATCATAAAAAGANATGTTACCAATATTCTTATTCATTCCATANACAGAAACAATACTGTANGCCATTTTNGTAATTCTTTCTAAATCACTTAGTGCACCAGTTGAAATTTTNCCAAATGTTATGTCTTCAGCAGCTCTACCACCTAAGGCCATACACATTTCATCNAANAGTTGATCTGTCTGATATAAATACTGTTCTTTTGGAAGATATTGAGCATATCCTAATGCAGCTATTCCTCTAGGAACAATACTTACTTTGACCAGTGGGTCTGCATGCTCTAAATACCATCCTGCTACTGCATGACCAGCTTCATGATATGCAACAATTTTCTTTTCTTCAGGGGAGATTATTTTATTCTTTTTTTCTAGTCCTCCAATAACTCTATCTATTGCATCTTGAAAATCTGACATTTCTATAGACNCTTTATTTTTTCTTGCTGCAATTAAAGCAGATTCATTACATACATTTGCTATCTCTGCTCCAGCAAATCCAGGGGTCTGTGCAGCAAGATTCTTTACATTAACATCATCATTTAATTTTAATGGACGAATATGAACTTTAAATATTGCTTCTCTTCCTTTGAGATCTGGTTTATCGATAGATATTTGTCTGTCAAATCTTCCCGGTCTTAATAATGCAGAATCAAGAACGTCCGGTCTATTAGTTGCGGCTAATATTATAACTCCAGAATCTGTTGAAAATCCATCCATTTCAACAAGTAGTGAATTTAAAGTATTTTCTCTCTCATCATTTGAACCTGGCATTTGACCTCTACCTCTACTTCTTCCGATAGCATCTATCTCGTCTATAAATACTATACATGGAGCTTTTTCTTTAGCTTTTTTAAATAAATCTCTGACTCTAGCTGCTCCTACTCCAACAAACATTTCTACAAAGTCTGATCCAGATAATGAGTAGAAGGGAACATTAGCTTCNCCGGCTACTGCTTTAGCTAATAGTGTTTTACCTGTTCCAGGAGATCCAACTAAAAGGGCTCCCTTAGGAATNTTCCCCCCAAGTTTTGTAAACTTTTTAGGATTTTTTAAAAATTCAACAATCTCTTTNACTTCCTCTTTGGCTTCTTCTAAACCAGCAACGTCTCTAAAAGTTAATTTNATTTTACTTTCTTTATCAAATAATGANGCTTTTGATTTACTTATATTGAAAATTTGACCACCAGGACCTCCNCCTGTAGACATCCTCCTAAGTAAAAACCAAAAACCAACAAGTATTAAAATTGTGAAACCCCATGTTTGTAAAAATGAGTAAATATCAGTTCGACTTTCTGTTAAGTATTCAATTTCAGTTGTATTCCCCTTTCCCAAAGAGCTGATCAGNTCATCATATCTCTTTTCAAAGGATTCAATTGATGATACTTCTAATCTATAATGTGGNCCAAATGTATTATTNANNAGNCTNGATGATTCTAATTCATCTTTNTAAGTTGTATTTAGGAGTGCCTCTTCTTTCAGAGATATCTCAACTATTTCTTGATTTTTAATTACTACTATCTTAGCAANATCATGACTTTTAATCATTTTCTGAAAACGATTGTAGTCAATAGTTATAGGTTTNGTTGAAAAAAATCCAAAGGATAAATAAATAAATATTGAAACCAGGAATACAATCCATATTTGATTATTAAAATTATTATTATTTATTATTTTCTTGTTTGACTTCTTTTTCATTTTTTAGAATTATAGCTTTTAATTATACCATCTCCCCATAACTTTTCAAGTTCGTACATATTTCTTCTTTTTTCATCAAAGATATGTGCAACAACATTAACAAAATCTATCAAAATCCACTCTTTATTTTCAATTCCTTCTTTCTTCCACGGTCTCTCATTATATTTTTTTAAAACATTTTTTTGAACACCGTCTGCAATTGCATCAATATGGATATTTGAGTTNCCAGTTGCTAAAACGAAATAATCGGTGACTGAGTTCTCTATCTTTTTTAAATTAATAATTCTAATATCCTCAGCTTTCTTGTCATCCATACAATTTGCTATGAATTTGCTAAGTTTATCTGAATTTATTTTTTCTTTTAATTTCAATATATATTGCTAAAAATATTTATTTAATAAATGTGCAAAAAAACTGCCAACTCCTTATTTAAAGACAAAACTAATATTTATGTGTCAGAATGTCTTTCAACTAATGATTTTTTGACTCATTTAACTAAAAAAAATAATCTGGGTGAAGGTACGACTGTAATGACAGACTATCAAGTTAAAGGTAAAGGGCAAAGAAATAATATGTGGGAATCTAAAAAGAAAAAAAATTTACTTTTTTCTTTATTATTAAAACCAAATATCCCATTATCTGATCAGTTTAAGTTGCATATTATAGTATCCCTGGCTATTAAGGAAACACTAACTAAACTTGATCTAAAAGGTGTAAAGGTTAAATGGCCTAATGATATCTATATAAACGATAAAAAAATTTCTGGAATATTAATAGAAAGTCAAATTTTCAATAAAAAAATTAAACAAGTTGTCATTGGAATTGGCTTAAATATTAATCAAAATAATTTTGATGATTTAAACGCAACATCAATCTTAAAAGAAAGTGGAAATGAATCTGATATAAAACATGTTAGAAATCTACTAAATACTGCAATTGAAAAAAGATACTTAGATATTACTAAAAATATTGAAGAATTAAAACTTGAATATATTGCTAATCTATATAAGCTAAATAAAGATCAAAACTTTGCTAATAATAAAAATATTTTTGTGGGAAGAATAGTTGATGTAGATAATGATGGTAGAATTATTATAGAAGTTAATGGTAATAGACAAAAATTTGATTTTGGATCTGTTAGGTTATTATAATGTTTCTCAATTAATTAAAATCGGCTAATTTTACAAATGTCTAAATTCATAATTATTTCGGCTCCTTCTGGTTCTGGCAAGTCTACTCTAGCCTCTCATTTACTTACAAATATTTCTTCTTTATCTTTTTCAGTATCTTCAACAACAAGAACAATAAGAAAAAATGAGGTTCATGGTGTGAATTATTATTTCATTTCTAATGATGAATTCAAAAAAAATATAGATGATCAAAATTTTGTAGAGTGGGAGCAAGTATATAATAATGACTATAAAGGAACCCTTAAAAGTGAGATTGATAGGTTAGTTTCAAACGGGAAAAATATAATATTTGATGTTGATGTGGTTGGTGGTCTAAATCTTAAAAAATATTTTGGAAAAAATTCTTTATCAATTTTTGTTGATGTCCCATCTTTTAAAGATTTAGAAAAAAGGTTAAAAAAAAGAGGGACTGATCTCAAGGAAAATATTGAAGAGAGATTACAAAAGGCAAAATCAGAAACTGTAGAAAAGGAAAAATTTGATGTTATAATTATGAATGATAATATTGAGAAATCCAAAATAGAAATTTTAGATATTGTCAATAAATTCTTAAAAGAATGAGTATTGGTTTATATTTCGGTTCATTCAATCCAATTCATAATGGACATATTAAAATTTCTGAAGAAATTCTTAAAAAAACCGAAATTGATAATATATGGATGATACTCTCTCCTCAAAGTCCTGAAAAAAGCTCGATACTAGATAAAAATATTAGATTAAGGTTAATGGAAATTGCATTAAGAGGCTTGAAAAATATTGCTATTTCTAAGATAGAATTTAATATGCCCCAACCAAATTATACTCATAAAACTCTTAAGAATATATTAAAAGAATTCCCAAAGGAAAAATTTAAAATTATTATGGGGCAAGATAATTATGAAAATTTAAGTTCTTGGAAAGAACATGAATTTATTCAAGATAATTTTGAAATAATTGTTTATCCGAGGGAGAAAGAAAATAATAAATATGAGTTTTCTGAAATATTTAATGTTTCATCATCTGAGATAAGAAATAAAATCCGAAATAATTTGAGTATAAGTGGCTTAGTTCCTGAAAANGTTGAGAGTGATATATTACTAAACAAATATTATACTAAATAGTTGTTATCTCCTCTTCCTTTGATTTAATAATTTCATCAACTCGATTGATTTTTGAATTTGTGATTCTTTGAATCTCATTTTCTCCATCTTTAATAGCATCTTCAGATACTCCTTCGTTAGAAAGTTTTTTCATCAATTCATTAGATTCTTTTCTTACTGATCTAATGCTGATTTTTCCTTTTTCACCTTCACCTTTAATTTGTTTAACTAATATCATTCTCCTTTCTTCTGTAAGAGGGGGAATATTTATAATTATATTCTCACCATCATTTTGAGGGTTTAGTCCTAAATCACTACTAGTAATAGCTTTTTCAATATCTTGAATAATAGTCTTTTCCCAAGGTTTGATGAAAATTGTTCTACTATCTGGTGTCGTTATTGATGCAACTTGTATTAGAGGAGTAGGAGCTCCATAATATTCAACCATAATTCCATCTAACATACTAGGCATAGCTTTTCCTGCTCTAATTTTTTTTAATTCTGACACTAAAAACTGAATAGATTTATCCATTCTTTCATTTGTGTCATCTATGATCATATCTAGTTCTTCCATTTTAATATATTAATGTTCCAATTTTTTCTCCTTCAACTAATTTAATCAGATTGCCAGGCTTGTTCATGTCAAAAACAATTATGGGTAAATTATTTTCTTTACATAGTGTGAAAGCCGTCATGTCCATTATATTCAAATTTTTTTCATATGCTTCATTGAAAGAAAGTTCTGAATATTTTTTCGCCTCTTTTACTTTTTCTGGATCAAAGTCATAAACTCCATCTACCCTGGTTCCTTTTAAAACAATATCAGCTTCTATTTCAATAGCTCTTAGACTAGCAGTTGAATCTGTTGTAAAATATGGTTTACCAAGTCCAGCTCCAAATATTACTATTCTTCCTTTTTCTAAATGTCTTATAGCTCTTCTCCTGATAAAAGGTTCGCATACTTGATCAATATTGAATCCTGACATTAGTCTTGTATCGCATTCTAATTTTTCTAGATGACTTTGTAAAGCCATGCTATTAATCAATGTTGCTAGCATACCCATATAATCTCCCTGGACTCTATTAATTCCTGATTCTTCAGCTTCTATTCCTCTATAAATATTACCTCCTCCAATGACAATAGCAATTTCTATCCCTGATCCATGAAGTTTTTTAATTTGGCTGGAATATTTTTCTAACAAATTAGAATCTATACCATAATTTTTATCACCCATAAGTGCTTCACCACTGAGTTTTAATAATATCCTTTTGTATTTCATTATTGTATTTATAAATCTAAATATTAAAATGTGATTTTACTGTCTCGGATTTAGATATTTTTTTCAAAATTTAATTATCATTCAAAAATTTGTAATAATTAAAAAACAATATAATTTTGCTGACCTTTGAGCTTAATAGGCAAAATATTGTATGTTTTAAGAAGGGGGGATACCAAAGCGGTCAAATGGGGCAGACTGTAAATCTGTTGACTTATGTCTTCGCAGGTTCGAATCCTGCTCCCCCCACTTAATNNTATNATAATAAGCGGGCGTAGCTCAGTTGGTAGAGCGACAGCCTTCCAAGCTGTAGGTCGAGGGTTCGAATCTCTTCGCCCGCTCNNATGCCGATGTAGCTCAGAGGTAGAGCACTTCCTTGGTAAGGAAGAGGTCACGGGTTCAATTCCCGTCATCGGCTCNNAAANNATTGTAAAAAATTGAATTATTATTTAAATAAGTTAAATTTGAGTTAAATTTTAAAATTATGGCAAAAGAAACCTTTGATAGATCCAAGCCTCATGTAAATATTGGGACGGTTGGACACGTTGATCATGGTAAAACAACTCTTACTGCTGCTATCACTAAAGTACTTGCTGATAAGGGATTAGCAGAGAAGAGAGATTTCGAACAAATTGATAATGCTCCTGAAGAAAAAGAAAGGGGTATCACTATCAATACAGCACATGTTGAATATCAAACAGATAATAGACATTATGCTCATGTAGATTGTCCTGGTCACGCTGATTATGTTAAAAACATGGTAACTGGTGCGGCACAAATGGATGGTGCAATTTTAGTTGTTGCTGGTACTGACGGACCTATGCCTCAAACAAGAGAGCATATCCTACTTGCAAGACAAGTTGGTGTTCCTGCATTAGTTGTTTTTATTAATAAAGTTGATTTAGTAGACGATGCTGAATTGCTTGAGTTAGTAGAAATGGAAATTAGAGAATTATTGAATTTTTATAAGTTTCCTGGTGATGATATTCCTGTAGTACAAGGTTCAGCTCTTGGCGCATTAAATGGAGAGGCAGAATGGGTTGAAAAAATAATGGAATTAATGGGACAAGTTGATTCTTATATTCCTGAGCCACAAAGAGAAACCGATAAAGACTTTTTGATGCCTGTTGAGGACGTATTTTCTATCACTGGTAGGGGTACTGTTGCTACTGGTAGAATAGAAAGAGGTGTTACAAACACTGGTGATGCAGTTGATATCATTGGTATGGGCGCCGAAGATTTAAAGTCTACAATTACAGGTGTTGAAATGTTTAGAAAAATATTAGATAAAGGCCAAGCAGGTGACAATGCAGGTTTATTACTTAGAGGTATTGAAAAAACAGATATTAAAAGAGGCATGATTATATGTAAACCTGGTTCGGTTACACCTCATGCTCATTTTAAAGCAGAAGTTTACGTGCTTTCAAAAGAAGAAGGTGGCAGACATACTCCATTTTTTAATAAGTACAGACCTCAGTTCTACATGAGAACAACTGATGTTACTGGAGAGATCATGTTACCTGAAAAAGTTGAAATGGTTATGCCTGGTGAT
>NZWZ01000001.1 GCA_002701745.1 Flammeovirgaceae bacterium | reverse complement strand
CAGAAGGTAAATATTTAAATAGTTTCAAAGATGGACAATGGATTTATTATTATGAAAGTGGAAATCTTGACGAGATAGGTTCTTTTTTATCTGGCTTAAAGCATGAGTTATGGGGAAGGTTTTATGAGAGTGGGGGATTGAAGCAAGAGGAAAAATACTCTTATGGTAAATTATTAAATGTATCTAGTTTTAATCTATTGGATGGAAATAAAATTGAAAACTCAACTTTTGTAGATGGAAATGGGCAGTTATATGATTATTATGAGAATGGTAATATCTTTTCAATATCAAATTATCAAAATGGAATTTTAGAAGGAAAATATGAAGAGTTTCACATTAATGGTAAAATTGCAAAAAGAGGAAAATACTCATCGAATAATAAAACAGGAGAATGGTTTGAGTTTAGTAAAAGAGGACTTCTAAAAAAAAGAATACAACATGATTAAAGATATAATTATTGCTATTGATGGGCATTCAGGATGTGGAAAGAGTACAACATCAAAATTAGTTGCTGAGCACTTTAAATATAATTACTTAGATTCTGGAGCAATGTATAGATCAGTTGCTCTTTATTTATTAAGAAAAAATATAAATTATCTAGAAATAGAAAAGATAAGAGAAGAAATTAATAACATTAAGATAGAATTTAAATATGTAGATGGTATTCAGAATACATTCTTAAATGATGAAAACGTTGAAGATGAAATTAGGAGGGAGAATATCTCAAAAGTTGTGAGTAAATATAGTTCTATACCTTTAATAAGAAAACATCTCGTCAGTCTTCAAAAAGAATTGGGGAAAAGAAAGCAAATAGTTGTAGAAGGTAGAGATATAACAACTGTGGTTTTTCCTGATGCTGAAATAAAGATATTTATGACTGCTGAAATTGAGACTAGAGCCAAAAGACGTTTTGAAGATATTAAGTTCAATAATCCCGATGTGACATTTAGTGATGTACTCTTAAATTTAAAGGAAAGAGATGATAAAGACACATCCAGATCGGATAGTCCACTAAGGATTGCTGAAGGCTCAGAAATAATTGATACAACCCATTTAGAAATCGATGAGCAGGTTAAAAAAATTACAGATCTTATTGAAAAAAGATTTTCTTAACTTTTTATTAAAATTTATATAAAAACTAAAATTTTTAAGACTATTTTTGTCGCGAAAAATTAATTTTTTTTTTAAAGAAAAAATGTCCTTAAAATTTAACCTTAAAAAGGGATTCGACATAAATTTAGATGGGAATACTATCGAAGAAATAGGGTCAGAATTTAAAAGTAATTCATTTGCTATTAAGCCTACTGATTTCATAAACATAACAAGACCTAAGCTTCTAGTTGATGTGGGTGATGACGTAAAAGCTGGTACACCAGTTATCTATGACAAATTATCTGAAAATATAATGTATTGTTCTCCAGTTAGTGGAGAGGTAATTGATATTATTCGTGGTGATAAGCGAAGATTAGAGGAAATAAGAATTTTACCTGATAAGACAAATAAATTTTTAAATCATAAAAAATATTCTGAAAAAGAAATTCAAAAATTAAGCAGAGAAGATATTATACATAATTTGACAAAATCAGGAGTTTGGCCAAATCTAATTCAAAGACCATTTGGGTTGGTTGCAGATTCTGAATTAGAGCCAAAATCAATACATATATCATTTTTTGATTCAAGTCCCTTGGCACCTAATTATAGTTTCATTTATAAAGAAGAATTAGAAAATATTGAATTTGGTTTACTTGTTTTGAGTAAACTAACTAAGGGAAAAATACATCTAAATCATAATTCTGAATCTATTAAGTATTTCAAAAATGATAAATATCAAAATAATGAGTTTTCAGGTCCACATCCCTCAGGAAACGTAGGCGTTCAAATTCATCATATTGATCCCGTAAATAAAAATGATATCGTATGGTCAACTACACCTGCTGGTCTGATTCAGATTGGTAAACTATTTAGTAAAGGAATTTATGATGCTTCTAAGATAATCTCCCTAGTAGGATCCTCAGTTGAAAAACCTATGTACTATAAATGTTTATCTGGTTTTTCTGTTAATGATATAATATCTAAAAATGTATCAGATGAAAATGTTAGGGTTATCTCTGGAAATGTTTTAACTGGAACATCTATAGGTAATGAAGGATATCTTGGTTTTTATGATAATATGATAACAGTAATTCCTGAAGGTAATAATCATGCATTTCTCGGATGGATAATGCCAATAATAAATAAATTAAGCTTTCATAGAGCTTTTGGTTTATTGTCATTTCTAAATCCAAATAAAAAATATAAACTAGATACTAATACAAACGGTGAATTAAGAGCTTTTGTACAATCTGGAGTTTTTGAAAAAGTATTACCAATGGACATTCTTCCAACATATTTATTTAAATCAATTTTAGCAAATGACTATGATGAGATGGAAGAGCTAGGTATTTATGAACTTGTTGAGGAGGATGTTGCACTGTGTGAATTTGTTGATGTATCTAAAAATGAAATTCAAAAATTATTAAGAACGGGATTAAATATGTTAAAAGATAGCTAATGAAATTTTTAAGAAAAATTTTAGATAAACAGAAGCCTCTTTTTGCCAAGGGTGGTAAGTATGAAAAATTTCACTACCTTTTTGAGGCAGGTGAGACATTTATGTTTGTTCCAAATGAGGTAACCCCAAAAAAAGGTGCTCAGATAAGAGATGCAATAGATCTTAAGAGGTTGATGATGACCGTAGTTATTGCTTTGTTGCCATGCTTGTTATTTGGGATATGGAATGTTGGTCATCAACATTTTATTTCTCTGGGTCAGACAGCTCCACTTCTTGATAAAATAATAATTGGCTCGCAACAAGTTTTGCCAATTGTTTTAGTTTCATATGTTGCTGGTGGATTGGTTGAAGTTGTTTTTTCAGTTATCAGACGGCATCCTATCAATGAAGGATTTTTAGTAACTGGGATGTTAATTCCACTAATCATGCCTCCTAATATTCCATTGTGGCAAGTGGCAATAGCAACAATATTTGCAATTGTCATTGCTAAAGAGGTATTTGGAGGTACAGGAATGAATATTCTAAATGTTGCTTTGACTGCTAGAGTATTCCTTTATTTTGGATTTCCAAGTGATATAAGTGGTGATGTGTGGACATATTATGGAGACAACAAGGAAGAGGTAGTAAGTGGATATTCTGGTGCTACACCTCTATCTATTGGAGCTGAAACCGTTACTAAATCTGAATCAAACTCAGTTGTTAATCTAATGGATGAGTATTCTGCATCAATTAATAAACCTGATTTATATTCATTTAATAATATGCTGATTGGATCAATACCTGGATCAATTGGAGAAACCTCAGCGTTGATGTGTCTAATTGGAGCACTGATATTAATTTTTACAGGTGTTGCAAGTTGGAAAATTATAGTTAGCGTTTTTGCAGGTGCTTACTTTATGGGATATATATTTAATTTGATTGGTGCTAATGAGTTTATGTTAATTCCTCCACATTATCATTTCGTTATGGGTGGACTTGCTTTTGGAGCTGTTTTTATGGCTACTGATCCTGTATCAGCAGCACAGACAGAGACAGGTAAATGGATTTATGGTTTTATGATTGGATTATTAACAGTTTTAATTCGTATTTTTAATCCTGCATATCCTGAGGGAATTATGCTTGCAGTTCTATTTATGAATGTTTTTGCTCCACTAATAGATTTTTATATTGTAGAAGCTAACAAAAAAAGAAGGTTAAAACGTGCAACAGTCTAATACATACATAATAATATTTACATTACTAATGACCATATTTTTTGGTACATTATTATCTTTTACTAGAATGCAATTAGGACCTATTCAAAAAGTCCAGGTAGAAATTGATACAAAAAAGAAGATATTAGGAGCAGTAATGGATATATCTTCTCTTTCTCCTGATGAAATTCTTAGTTTATATTCTAAAAAAATGACTTCTATGGTTTTAGATATTTCAGGAAATGAAGTATCATCTAGCGATGGTGAAAATGTTATTGCCGAAGAAGTAAATATTCAAAAGAATTATAAAGTCAATAAAGATGACAGAAAATATCCTGTATTTATGTTCAGCGAAGATGGAAATTCAGTTGACTATTATATCTTTCCAATGTTTGGAAATGGTTTATGGGATTGGATATCAGGATTTGTTGCTCTTGACAAAGACTTAAATAAGGTGGTAGGTGTTGCTTTTGATCATAAAGCTGAAACTCCAGGTCTGGGTGCAAGAATTTCCTCAGACGAAATTCAAGATAGATACAAGGGCAAGGAAATATTTGATATTGAGGGTAACCTAATTTCAATTAAAATGTTGAAAAAAGAAAATAATCCTGCTTTAAGTATTCATGAAGTTGACGGTATGTCAGGGGCTACAATTACAGCAAATGGCTTAAATGATATGATGAAAAATTATTTAGATTGTTACTTGCCATTTATTTTAAAAAATAAAAAATTAGATGAAACTTTAATATCATATAATGAGTGAAGTAAAAGAAAAAGAAGTAGTAAAAGTTAAAAAATCAGAGGCTCTCTTATCTAAAAGAAGAAGAAATATTTTAATTGATCCACTGGATGACAATAACCCTGTTACTATTCAGGTACTTGGTATCTGTTCTGCTTTAGCTGTTACAATTAAACTTGAACCTACTATAGTAATGTCTTTAAGTGTTGTGTTTGTTATGATATTTTCAAGTTTATTAACCTCTCTTGTTAGAGATTATATTCCAACAAGAGTAAGAATTATTGTTCAACTTGCAATTATTGCTAGTTTAGTGACCTTAGTTTCTGAATTTTTAAAAGCATTTAATTATGAAATGTTTAAGGTATTGGGTGCTTTTGTAGGACTAATAATCACTAACTGTATTATTCTTGGTAGATTAGAAGCATATGCCATGGGAAATAAACCGTATGACAGTGTTTTAGATGCTTTAGGAAGTAGTGTTGGTTATGCTTGGATTATATTAGCTGTAGCTTTCTTTAGAGAATTACTCGGTTCGGGATCAGTACTTGGTTATAAAGTATTTGAAATGATTGGTTGGTCTTCTTTCCCAACAAACGGCTTGTTTGTAGATTCTATTGGAGCATTTATAATTTTAGGTCTCATAATTTGGGTACAGAGATCTAGAAATGGTTACGTTGAAAATTAAACTATGAACGAAATAATAAACTTAATTATTAAGAGTGCATTCATGGATAATATGGTATTTGCATATTTTCTTGGTATGTGTTCATTCTTAGCAGTATCAAAAAAAGTTAGTACTGCAAATGGGTTAGGTCTTGCTGTCATTTTTGTTTTGACTTGTACAGCCCCATTAAATTGGCTTATTCAACAAAATATTTTAAATGAAGGTGCTCTCTCATGGATAGGACCTGAATTTGCAACTGTAGATCTAACATTTTTACAATTATTAATGTTCATTGCTGTTATTGCATCCTTTGTGCAATTAGTTGAGATGATAATTGAAAAATTTTCTCCTTCTTTATATGGATCTCTAGGTATATTTCTGCCTCTAATTGCCGTAAACTGTTCAATTCTAGGTGGGTCATTATTTATGGTTCAAAGAGATTTTAATTTACAAGAAGCAACTGCATTTGGATTTGGTAGTGGTTTAGGCTTTTATTTAGCTATTATAGCTCTTGCAGCCATCAGAGAAAAATTAAAATATTCTCATGTACCTGATGGTTTGAAAGGTCTTGGTATTACTATGCTTCTTACTGGTCTAATGGGTCTTGCCTTTAAGACTTTTATTGGAATGACACTATAAATTCTGTAAATTTATCTTATGAGGAATCTGATAAACAATTTCCTAAGGGGTCTTCTTCTTGTTGTACCGATGGCTGCAGCGATATATGTTGTATGGTATCTTTATAACTTTCTTGACAGTTTAATTCCTGTTGCTAAGAATATTCCTGGTTTAAGTTTTATACTAGTTGTATTACTGATAACTATTGCAGGTTCTTATGCAAAAAGGTATAATACAGGACTTGTTAATTGGTTTGAGAACTTTATTAAAGATGTACCATTATTAAATCTCATTTATTCCTCCATCAAGGATTTAATGACTTCTTTTATGGGTGAAAAGAAAAAATTCAATAAACCAGTTTTAGTTAAGGTTGAAGCGAATCTTTATAAGCCGGGTTTTGTAACTAGTGAAGATTTAAAAAATGTTGGACTAAATGGTAAAGTATCTGTTTATTTACCACACTCATATAATTTTAGTGGTAACGTATTCATANCAGAAAAGAAAAATATTATACCTCTAAAAAACTCTTCATCAGAAGTAATGAAGTACATTGTGTCAGGTGGAATTTCTGGAGCAATAAAAGCTTANGATGAAAAAAATTTTTCCATTAGAGTTAAAAAAATTAATGGATTCAGATAAAAATGAATTTCAACTAGTTGATATTCGCGATGAATATGAATATGATATTTGTTGTATAGGTGGTGAAAAAATNAANATGTATTCTATAATAGATAACTTAGATAAGTTATCTAGAGAAAAAAAAGTTATAATTTATTGTAGAACTGGATCAAGGAGTGCGAATATTGTTAATTTACTTNAAAGTAGTTACTCCTTTCAGAATGTTTATAATTTGGAGGGGGGAATTATGAAATGGAGAGATGATATAGATCCAACAATAAAAGAATATTAATTTATGAAAAAGTATTTTTTAAAATATGNATTTGAATTTGTAGTTATATTTTTCGGAATACTNATTTCTCTTTATTTTGAGCAGTCAAGACAAAATAGAATTGAAAATGAAAGAAAAAATAATTCTATTGAGCAGTTAATAAAGGTCATAGATCAAGATTTACTTCAAATAGANAATTTTATTCTATTGCAGCAAATNTCACTAGANAGNAGTGATAAATTNTATGATAATTTAAGATATGATGAGAAACTTTCTGAGGATAAAATTATCTATCATATTTCATCAGTTGGTAGAGCTCTTAAATCTTTTTTNCCACAAGANGGAATATTTAATCAGTTAATAAGCTCTGATCTAATTAAAAGAATTAATTCTGAAACTTTAAAATCAAGGTTATTTAAGTTATTTAATGAAGATCTNAAAAGGCATGATGTTCANACNAAAGAATATGATGAATTNTTTTTATCATTCAATTATAAANTATCAGTTAATTTTTTTTTAGAACATAATTGGAAAACAGATGCTTCAGAGGTTAACCAAATTGAAATTAAAAAATATAGGTTTAATAATTCATTTTATNNAAGTGATGAATTTTTTGGNAATCTGATAGAAGCAAGAAAAAATATTTCGGCATANTTAACTGAACTACAAGATTTAAAGANTAAATATTCAGATTTAAAATCTCTTTGTNTTGATGAGATTAGTTAATAAAATTTTTATTGATGACATTAATATCTCAGTTTTTGATCTGGATTTAAAATATGTATTAAAATTTGAATTTAGAGGTCTTGAACAAACATATAAAGTCGATAAACTTGAATTCATCAATATTTCTGANTTAGAATCTAAATTAAGATCAGTAGATATTGAGTCAATTAAAAAAAGGTTTGAAGAAATGTCAGACGACCTAAAACTTTTTTATAAATAGTTAAACATTTTTTTTAAGAAGTCGTTTCTCAAATGTGAGAAAACTTTTTGCATTTCTTTTTCTATTTTCATGTTCTGCAGANTTAGATCAGTTACAAATAAATGGCTCTATTGAGAGAGAAGAGTTCTTCGTTGATTTTAAAAAGACTTCAGGTGAAGGCATANTAACAGATAGACATAGNTGTCTTGGGNGAAATGAACTATTAACTTGTGAGCTTCAGTCCAAAAATTANATNAAAGGATCTATAATTGAGGTTTGGGCTTTTCCTTCTGAAGGCTACAAGTTTGTAGGGTGGTCAGGAAGTTATGATACTAATGATAACCCATTAATTGTAGTTGTTGATTCAGAAAAAGATATTATCGCTGAATTCTCAANGTAAATAATTTTTCATAATTTCATATTATGAGATTNTTCATCATAGTTTTCTTTATTTATACAAATAATNTATTTTCTCAATCAGAATCACTCAATAGTTTTTTATTCAGAGAATTTAAATATGAAAACCATNCTTTNCCTTACAGAGTTTTAGAACCGTATACNTATACTGAAAAAAATGTTCCTTTAATNATTTTTTTACATGGNAGTGGAGAGAGGGGAGATGATAATGAATTNCAATTAACTCATGGTGCCAGTTTTTTTCTANAAAAAATGANAAAAAAAAAATTTAATAGCTATGTTATTTTTCCTCAATGTCAAGTAAATAATAGGTGGTCNTCAGAAAAGAAAGACCCNTGGCTATCTCATGATGAAAAAANTAAAGTTTCTGATATATCATTATATGGAAAAATGGTTATTGAATTAATCGAATATCTAANTAAAGAAAAAAATATAGATACTGATAGAATATATATTGCTGGTNTATCTATGGGTGGTTATGGAACNTTTGAATTAGTATCTAGAAGACCTGATTTATTTGCAGCTGCTGTACCTATTTGTGGTGGAGCAAATTTTAGTATTTTAAATAATTCCATAAATATNCCTCATTGGATTTTTCATGGGCAACTTGATAGGGTTGTGCCNGTTCAGAAATCAAGAGATGCATTTAATTATTTAAGAAATAAAAAGTCTCATCATAAATACACCGAATTTAAAGAAGTATATCATAACTCATGGGAAAATGTTTTTGATGATGGAAAATTCTTAAACTGGTTATTTTCTAAATCAAAAAATTAATATATAGGTATTTAAATCTTCATAATTATTTAAATTANGATNCAAATAATATCCTGTGATTAAAAAGCCATTTATTATTTATCAGTCTTCTGCCGGATCNGGAAAAACTTATACTCTAGCTAAAAATTATATAAGGTTATCTCTTAAAAGTAAAAATTATTTTAAGAAAATATTAGCAGTCACTTTTACAAATAAGGCAGCTGAGGAAATGAAAATAAGAATATTAGAGATGATAGATTCNATTTCTAATGGAGAAGAAAAAGATCTTATTTTAGAATTTTCAAAATACTATAAAATTTCCNCTGAGGAAATAATATTAAGATCCGAAAACCTAAAATCTAATATTCTTCATAATTATTCTTATTTTTTAATCACTACTATAGACACCTTCTTTTATTCTATTATTCAATCCTTTACTAGAGATTTAAAATTTAGGGGAAAATTCAATATTGAAATGGATATTGATATGGTGATTAATGAAGTNGTNAAAAATTTTATATCTAAAATNAAAAAAGATTCTGAAATCTCAAAATGGTTAATTGACTTCTCAAAAGAAAAAATTTATCAAGGAAAGGATTTTATGATTGATTTAGAATTAAAAAGGATGACTAAAAATTTATTTAANGAAGATTTTAAGTCATTAGAGGATAAATTACCNAGAAAGAATTTTTCAAAGGAAATTAAGCTTTTAAAAAGTGAAGTGTTTGATGTCAAAAAGAAATTTGAAAAGAAAGTTTCATCAAAGTCCTCAGTAATTTATGAGATAATCTTAAAGAATAATTTTTCATTAAATGATTTTAGTTATGGAAAAAATGGTATTTGTGGTTTTATAAAAAATTCTGCNGAGGGAAATATAAAATATCCTGGATCAAGNGTNTTTTCNTGTAGAGTTAATGCAGATGCATGGGTNGCTAAAAATCAAAAAAATAGAGATGAAGTTATTTCATTAATTAAAAGTGATTTNTTTCATAAATTAGATGATTTAGTAGAAGTTTTTGAAAAANATTTTCCAAAGTATAATACATCAATAGATATTTCAAATAATATTTATGCTTTTGGCATTTTAGGTGAATTACAAAATTGTTTAAGAGAATACCGAGATGAGAATGAGGTTATATTAATTTCAGATATTTCTGAGTTATTATATCAAATAATTAAGGATGAAAGTATTCCTTTTGTTTTTGAGAAAGTTGGTAATAATATTAATCATTTTCTAATAGATGAATTTCAAGATACAAGTCATTTTCAATGGAAAAATTTTAGTGCTTTAATTAAAGAAACTCTTGCCTCAGCAAATGAAAANATAATTGTTGGTGATATAAAACAAAGTATATATAGATGGAGAGGNTCTGATTCTCAAATATTAAATAATGATATTTTCAATGANATCCCATCTGAATTATGTGAGGTAAATAAATTAAAAATTAATTGGAGGAGTGGAGAGAANATAGTGAGCTTTAATAATGAAGTNTTTGTTGATATTCATAGATATTTTGACTCTGAAAANATCNAAAATCATTTAAATAAAATTTATAATAAAGACTTATCACAAATATCAAGGACTGATATGAAGGGAAAAGGCTACATTGAAGTATGTTTTGACGATAGTAAAAATCATAAAGATTCTGCAAGTGACTATACTATCAATTCAATAAAAAAAATNCAAGAAAGTGGTTTTAAAGCNGGTGATATTGGAATTATTGTNAGAGATAATAATGATGCTAAAGTTATAGCTGAATCTTTNATTTTAGAATCNCAAAAATCNGATGAATTTAATTTTAATCACGTTTCCTCTGACGCATTAGATATAAAGTCTTCNGCTGTTGTTAATTTTCTTATTAGCATATTTAATTATTTNAAGAATACTAAAGACAGATTAGCTATTTCTGAAATTGTTCATTTTTATTATCNATTTATATTAGAATCAAAAGATAATTCACATTATTCTCTTCCTAATGATGAAAAAATCAATTTGTTGCCNGGAGCATTTAAAAATAAAATTTTTCAAATATCACGTTTACCTCTTTATGAACTAGTAGAAGAAATTGTAAGAATTTTTAATCTTAATAACCTTCATGATCAGGTTCCTTATCTACAAGCTTTCATGGATCTTCTTCTAGANTATAAACAAACCAGAGGNTCAAAAATATCTTCTTTTTTAGAGTGGTGGGAAATTAATAAAAATAAAAAATTAAATATTACTGGTAAGTCTGATGCNATACAACTCATAACNATTCATAAGTCTAAAGGNTTGGAATTTGATCATGTTATTATTCCATTTTTAAATTGGTCACTAGATAATGATTCAGGGGGAGGTAAAGAAAAAAATATGTGGGTTAATTTAAATGTTTTTAATAAAAAGTTTGATATGCCTTATCCAATAAAATATAAGTCGTCGAATCCAATAACAATTTATCCTGAATCATATGAGATNGAAAAAAAGAAAGCTTATGAGGACAATATTAATTTGATGTATGTCGCATTTACTAGACCTAAATTAGGTTTATTTATNAGAGCTAANACACCTTCAAAAGATTTAAAAAATGTATCNGATTTACTTTACAAATCACTTAACAATAAATTAGTTAACAATTTATATTCTTCTGGAGNAATAAAAGAAAAAGAAAACAAATTAANCTCTAAATCCTACTATTTAAATAGTTTTCCTTCGTACTCATGGAGAGATAGGATAAAAGTTAAGCTATCATCTGAAAGAGGTATTGACTTTAAAAATAATGAAAGAGGAAATAAGTTTCATGATCTAATGTCTTTTATATATAATTTTAATGATATAGATAGTGGAGTTGAAAAAGCTTTTAATAAAAACATAATTACAGAGAAGGAAAAATCTTATTTTACAAAAATTATTCAAAACTTAATAAGAGATAAAGATATAAGGAAGTACTATGATCCAAAACTTAGATCTTACAATGAAATTGAAATTTTGAATGATAATGGTGATGTTTATAGATTAGATAGAGTTGTTGAGTTAGATAAAAATTCAGTAGCAGTAATTGATTATAAGACAGGTAAAAATAAGGAGGAAGATAAAAATCAAGTTAACTATTATAAAGAGTTATTGTCAAAAATTTATAAGGGTGAAGTTTATGGGTTTATAGCATATATTGACCCAATTTTAATTATCAAAACATAATGGGTAAAAAGTTTTTTTTAGAGGAGGTTGTAGATTATACATTTAAGAAGTATAAAGATTTTAGAAAGTTATCAATTGTTTTTCCTAATAGGAGAGCTGGATTATATTTTCAAAAAGCATTATCTAAAAAAAATGATACGACTTTGTGGTCGCCAAAGGTTCAGACAATTGAGGAGTTTGTACAAGAACATGTCGACATTAAAATATCAGATGATTTAGCAGATCAAATTAATTTAAATTATTTATTATATAATGTTTTAGAAAAACATCAAAGCAAAGATTACAAAGCTTCTTTTGATGAGTTTTATTATTGGGGCCAGATACTCATAAAAGATTTTGATGATGTAGACTTGAGTTTAAAGAACGAAGCTAAAATCTTTAAGCTTATAAAAAATCAAAAAGAAATTGAGGATTCATTTAATTTTTTAGAGAAAGAAAATTATGAAAAAATTAAATCTTTTTGGAATAAGTTCTTTCCAAAAATGTCTATCAACCAAAAGAATTTTAATAATACATGGAAAATTTTATTAGATGTATATAGGGACTATAAAAAGATTTTAATTAAAAATAAGTTATCATATAAGGGATTAGTTTTTAAAGAATTTTTAAAAAAAATAGATTCAGGAATTATAGACAAAACCCGAAATTATTTATTTGTAGGTTTTAGCTATTTATCAAATTCAGAAAAAAAAATAATAAAATATTTTATTGATAATCATGGTAGTATGGCATTCTGGGATTTTGATAAATATTATTTTAATGACTTTAAACAAGAAGCTGGAGATTCATTTAGAGATTATAGAGAAGATAAAATTTTAGTATCTACATTCCCTGATATCACACCAAATAATTTTAATTCTATTGACAAGAAATTTGATTGTATTGGGATTGGTTCTCAGATTGGTCAGAGTAAAACATTAGGTAACTTATTATTCAAAAATGTTTTATCAAAAAAATTCGATCAAGATAAAGTATTAGTCTTACTCCCTGACGAGAAAATGTTGTTGCCGGTTTTAAACTCTTTACCAGATAAGGTGAATAAAATAAATGTTACCATGGGCTTGAACTTATCTGAAACTCCATTATTTGATTTGCTACAGCTAGTAACTAAAATTCATAAGAATTCATCTATTAGAAACCTTAAGAAATCATATTATTTTGTAGATATAATCAATTTCATTTCGCATCCTTATATTTATCAGTTCGACCCAGTTGTATTTGATGATTTTATAGCGAAGGTTAGAAAAAATAAGATAATATATATTGATAATGGTATTTTAAATGATACCTCTGTTATATTTAAAAATATTTTTAATAATGATTCAGTCGTTGAATCATTAAAGAATGTATGTCAAAGTTTATTTGAGTTATCTCAGGAGATAGGAAAATTAGATAGAGAATATATTAAATCATTTCTTAAAATAATAAATAAAATTGATGAGGTAAAAATTAAATTAGACTCCTTAGAAAGTCAGTATAAACTTCTTAATCAAATTTTAAAAACAACAAGAATTCCTTTTTCAGGAGAGCCTTTATCAGGTTTACAAATAATGGGGGTTTTAGAGTCGAGAAATCTTGACTTCGATCATGTATATATTTTGAGTATGAACGAAGGAGATTTTCCAAGAAGTTCATTTAATATTTCATTTATACCCTATAATATTAGAAAAGNATTTGATTTAGAAACAAAAGATTCAATGGACAAAGTATATAGTTATTTGTTCTATAGAGTAATTCAAAGGGCTAAAAATATCACTTTTATATATAATACAAATTCCAGTATTTCTTCTAAAGGAGAGAGAAGTAGGTTTATAAAACAATTAGAATCTGAATCTAAATTCAATATCAACAATTATATAATTTCTGATAAATTAGAATTAGCCCAAAAACCAAAGATGTTGATAGATAAAACAGATGAGATGATTGAATTATTAGAAAATAGATTTTATCATAATGGTTATATATCCCCCTCAGGTATCAAGGATTACATGGATTGTTCACTTAGATTTTATTATAAGTATATATCTAATATAAGAGAAACAAATGATTTTACATATGAAATTAAAAAGCCAGATTTTGGAAAAATAACACACAAGGCACTCGAGATTTTATATAGTGATGTTGTCAAAAAGAATAATAATGGTAATATAAGTCACAATGATTTTTTTGTAATAAAAAATAGTATATCGGGTGCTATAAATAAAGTGATTAAATCTCATTTTAAACTTAATAAAAAAAATAATCTATCCTTAGAAGGAAATAATATTATTTTAACACAGATTATGGAAGATTATATAACTAGGATAATATCTTTAGACGAAAAATATGCTCCTTTTCAAATATTTTCATTGGAAGGAGATAAAAATTCAGGTTATATAAAAAAGATAAATATTTCGAAAAAATTTTCAATCAATATTTCTGGTATCATAGATAGGATTGACTTAAAAAATAATACATATAGAATAATTGATTATAAAACTGGAGGAGATTCTAAGAAAATAAAGGGATTAGATAATCTTTTTTCTAGTGAAAAAAAAGATAGAAACGATGCTGTTTTTCAACTACTTTTTTATTCTCTATTATTGAGACATAAGCTTGTAGAGGATAGTCCAATTGTTCCTGGTCTAATGAATATTAGAGAGATAAATAATAAAAATTTTACTATAAATATTTCTATTGGAAATGATAAGGTTGATTCAGTAAATGATTATTTAAATGAGTTTGAGAAATTATTATCAGAAAAGTTAAGTGAAATTTTCGATAAGAATCTACCCTTCATAGAAACAGAGGATAAGGATAATTGTAAGTTTTGTGCCTATAAAAATCTTTGTGGAAATTAGACTAGAGTTTTGAGTCTATAGAACTAGAAAGAGTTTCTTTTGGAACTGCTCCAACATGTCTATCTACCATTTCTCCATCTTTAAAAACTAGAAGAGTCGGGATACTTCTTACTCCAAACTTTACACTAGATTCTTGATTATTATCAACATCAAGTTTACCTATGACTGCTTTTCCATCATAATCATTTGCAAGTTCTTCTATCATTGGGGCAATCATTCTGCATGGACCACACCATTCTGCCCAAAAATCTACTAAAACAACGCTATTTTTTGATACTATATCATTAAAATTTGAGTCTGTAATTTCTACTGCTTTTCCCATAATATTTTTTTTGTAAAACTAATTAAAAAAAATTATTTATTAATTAAATATTCTATTTCTGGACTATCTTCTAATAGATTTATAAGATTATCCTCTAATTTAAATTTTTTGTCTCTTGATATCATGTCAAGAGAAATATTTTTTCCATTATTATTAGAGATAACAGTTATTTTAAGATGACAGTTTCCATTATTTAAATCTTTAAATTTTTTATCAAGACCTTCAACTGTTTCTTTCTTTAAGTCATCTAAATTTATTTTTAAGTGTAATTCTTTTATCATTTTGTCCCTAACTTTTGACAATAAACTTATGTCTTCAACTTTATATTCAAATTCATCTGATTTATTCCATTTATTTTTAATTTTCCCCTTTAAGAATAGGAACCATCCCTCCTCAAAAAAGTTTTTAAACTTTACATAATCATCACTAAAAAATAGAAAATTATAAGAGTCAGAAAAGTCTTCTATAACCACACTTCCGTAAGGTTTTCCATTTTTTGATATTCTATGATCAATATTAGTTACTATACCTGCAGTGTAAATACTCGATTTTCCATTAATGTTATTTAAATCTTTAATATTTCTAAAATTTGAATTACATAAGTTTTTTATTTCAAAAGAGTATTTATCTAATGGATGACCTGAGACATAGATTCCTAATAAATCTTTTTCAATTTTCAGTTTTTCAATTTCTGAAAAAGGTTCTACTTCAGGAATTGAAGGTAAAGTCAATGATATATCCTCAGAGTTTTCAAATAGAAATGTCTGTTTAGTTTCTTTCTGTTTCTGTACTTTATTTGAGTATACTATAATTTTTTCTATAAGTGAGGTGNCTTTCTCGTTTGAGTAAATATATTGCTTTCTGCTTATATCATTTATTTTATCAAATGATCCGGCAAGNGCTAATGATTCATAAGTTTTTTTTGTAACTGCTCTTGAACTTGTTCTACATATAAAGTCATATATGTCTTTAAAGTCTCCATTAGAATTACGTTCTTCAATTATGTATGATACAGCTGCATCTCCAGTCCCTTTAATTGCTCCTAATCCAAAAAGAATTTCACCTTTNTCACCAACAACAAAATTGTTATCTGATTTATTTATGTCAGGCCCTAAAACCTTGATGTTTTGTTTTTTGCATTCATCCATAAAATATGAGACCTTATCAATGTTATTTTGATTATGGGTTAATACTGAGGCCATGTACTCTGATTTATAATTAGCTTTTAAATATGCAGTTTTATAAGCTATTAATGAGTAACATGTGGAGTGTGATTTATTAAATGCGTAGGCAGCAAATGATTGCCAATCTGCCCATATTTTTTCTAAAATATCTTCTTTAATATTATTGTTTTTACCTCCTTCAAAAAATTTAGGTTTTAGTAATTCTAATAGTTTAGCATCTTTTTTACCCATAGCTTTTCTTAACTGATCTGCTTCACCTTTACTAAAACCAGATAATTTCTGGGATAAAAGCATAACCTGCTCTTGGTATACAGTAATGCCATATGTTTCGGATAAGTATTCTTCCATCTCTGGCAGATCGTAAGAGATTTTTTCTTTACCATGTTTTCTGGCAACATAATTAGGAATATATTCCATTGGTCCAGGTCTATAAAGTGCATTCATAGCAATAAGATCTTCAAATCTGTCTGGNTTTAGAGACTTAAGATGTTTTTGCATGCCATCTGACTCAAATTGAAACGTTCCGTTTGTTTCACCTCTTTGAAATAATTCAAATGTTTTTTTATCATNTAATTGAATATTGTCAATATCAATTTTTTCACCTGTTCTTTTAAAAATATTTTTNATAGCAGTATTAATAATTGATAATGTTTTTAATCCAAGAAAATCCATTTTTAACATTCCTGCTGATTCTATAACACTNTTATCAAATTGTGTAATTAAGAGTTCAGAATCTTTAGATTTAGATACAGGAATATAATTAGTTAATTTGTCAGGAGTTATGATAATTCCACAAGCATGAGTTCCTATATTTCTTATTGACCCTTCAATGACCTCTGCCTGTTTCAAAACTTCTGCCTCTAATGATTTTTTCTTTCTTATCTCAAGTAATTCAGGAACTTCTTTAAATGATTCAATAAGAGTTACGCCTGGCCTATCTGGAATTAGTTTAGCTAATCTATCAGTATCACTAAGTGGTAGTTCTAGTACTCTTCCAGCATCTCTTATAGCAGATTTAGCTGCCATACTTCCGTATGTTATTATCTGNGCAACTTGATCATANCCGTATTTATCAATAACATAATTTATTATTTTATCCCTTCCTTCGTCATCAAAATCTATATCAATATCTGGAAGTGAAATTCTATCTGGATTAAGAAATCTTTCAAAAAGTAAATTATATTTTATGGGATCTACATCNGTAATTCCAATACAATACGCAACAACAGATCCGGCAGCAGATCCTCTACCTGGACCTACTGTTACTCCTAANTTTTTTGCNTCATTGGTTATATCTTGAACAATTAAAAAGTATCCAGGATATCCTGTNTTCTTAATTGTTTTTAATTCGAAGTCGATTCTTTCTTTTAGTTCATCTGTTATTTTTTCATATTTACTTTCTGCCCCAGCGTATGTAATTTTTTTCAGGTAATTATTTTGACTTTCTTTTATATCATTTTTCTCATAAAATTCTTCTGGTACAGAAAATTTTGGTAAAACAACATCTCTCTCNAAATCAAAATCTTCAACCTTATCAATTATTTCTTGAATATTTGAAATTGATTCAGGAATATCTTTGAATAACTCCTTCATTTCTTCCTGAGATTTGAAATAATATTCTTCGTTTTGATATCCAAACCTTTTGCCTCTCCCTCTTCCAATTGGAGTAGATTTAAATTCTCCTTGTTTTATACATAANAATATATCATGTGCAGAAGAATCTTCTTTATTTAAGTAATAAACATCATTACAAGCAACAATTTTAATATTGTATTTTTTAGAAAAATCTATTAATATTTTATTTACATGATCTTCTTCTTCTAAACCATGACGATTGATTTCGATATAAAAATCTTCTCCAAAAACATCAAGCCACCATTTTAATTCCTCTTCTGCAAATTCAATTCCCTGATTTAGAATCAGTTGAGGAATTATACTTAATAAGTTTCCAGATAAAGCAATTACATCTTTTTTATNTTTTTTTATTAAGTCTTTATCAATCCTTGGAAATTGTCCATACAAACCTTCGGTATATGCTAAAGATGACAAATGCAATAAATTATTATAACCGTTTTTATTTTTTGCAATTAAAACCTGATTGTGTCTTATATCTTTCTTTTCTCTTGTAAATTTTGTTTTCTTTCTCTCTTCAGAGATAAAAAACTCTGATCCTATTATTTTTTTATATTATTTTTTTTAGCGATTTTACTGAATTTAAATGCTCCAAACATATTTCCTAAATCAGTAACTGCTACAGCATTCATTCCAGATTCTATAGTTTTTTCTATTATTTTTTCAATGCTNGATGTGGCTTGTAGTACAGAATATTGAGAGTGATTATGGAGGTGAATAAATTGATTATCAGTTAATATTTCACTTGAAATCACCTCATCTTTTTTAAAATCTTTTATTTCTTCATCTTGAAAGTTTGACTTAGTAAGTTGTGGCCCTTCGTAGTTTATATTATCAGGTGATAAATCTTCATTGGCATATTCTCCTTTCTTTGCTAACTCAAAAAAACATTTTGCAGTTGCGTTCACATCATGAGAGGCATCGTGAGCATCTGAAAATTTTTCGTTAAACAAAATTTCGTACATTTCTATTAGTTTTGGCATCTTTAAACCGCCTCCAAAACCTCCTTTTAGATTGCAGTATTTTTTTGAAATTTGTCCTGTATCTAAATTTATTTTATCATTTAAATTAGAATTATAACTTAATCGGAAATGCTCTGCTCCAATTATTTTTAAATCGAAATTTATATTGTGTCCAATTACATATTTTGAATTTTTTACGTCTTTTTCGAATTTTTGAATTATACCCTCTAAATCTTCTCCTTCTTTCAAAGCTTTTTCAGTAGATATTCCATGAACTTTCTCTGAGTTATAAGGTATAGTAAATCCTTCAGGTTTAACTATTAAAGAGTTATTCGAAATTAGTTTGCCAGTTTCATCATTCAGTTGCCAGGCTAACTGTACTAGTCTTGGCCAATTATCACTATCAGAGACATCTGCTTTAAAATTTTTTGGTAGTCCAGTGGTCTCAGTATCAAATGTTAAAAACATAAATTATCTATGAATTTCTATTATTTTTTTGTCTTTAAAATAATTCTCTGAATATATATCATCTAAATTATATATAGTAAATCTTGAACTAATATTTTTCAACTCTTTGTTAACATTTCCACCTTTAAGTAATATTAACCTTCCTTNATCGTTAAGAAGTCCTTTGGTCCATTGAATTAAATTATCGACCGATGAAACAGATCTGCAAATTATTATATCTGCTTTTATATCTAAATTTTCAGCTCTATTATTTAAAGTAGATATATTTTTTGCATTTATTTTATTAATTATTTTATCAACTGCTGAAATTTTTTTCCTAATTGAATCTACTAGTAAAAAGTTTTTTCTATTGTAATAAATTGCTAATGGAATTCCAGGTAGACCTCCTCCTGTTCCTAAGTCAATAATGTTATTTTCATCTTTAATTAATTCAAATTTTGTTATAGATAAGGAATGGATAATATGATGTAGATAGAAGTTTTCAAAATCCTTTCTTGAAATAAGATTTACTTTATCATTTAAATCTTTATATATACCATAAAGCGATCTATATATTTCAAGTTTTTCTTGGGATATCTCCATGTGGTATCTTTCAAGGAGATCAAAATATTTTGACATTTTAGATTTGAGATTTTTTATCTTTCAGAATTTCAAATAATAATTCTCTTGCTCTGAATAATTGAGCTTTTATTGTTCCAAGAGGAGATTTGGTTTTTTCTGCTATCTCGTTGTAAGATAATTCTTCAAAGTATCTATATTTTATAAGATTCTCGTATTTATCAGGAAGTTTAGAAACAAATTTTCTAACAAGTAAGATTTTTTCTTTATGAATAGCTTCTTCACCTGGTGTCTTATCAAGATCTTTGACGTCTATATCTATATTCTTTCCACTATCGTCTTTGAATGTTGTATTAAGACTTGTTGTTTTTAATTTTTTCTTTCTTATGAAATCTATTGTATTATTTGTTGCTATTCTAAATAGCCATGTCGAAAATGTATAGTCTTTTTTGAATTTATCTAACTTATTAAAGGCTTTTGAAAATGCTTCTATTGTTAAGTCTTCTGCGTCATCTGGGTCCTTAATCATCTTAAGAATTGTAAAATAAATGGAGTTCTTATAATTAGCCATTAGCTCAGCAAAGGCATTCTGGTCATTAAATTTTATTGCTGCATCAATTAATTCAAAGTCTCTTAACGCTTTTTTTGAAAATTTTCTTTTTTTATCCATTTATGGTTTTAATATTGAGTAAAAATTAGATTATGTCAATATGTTCTTCAAATTAACACATACATCGTCAAAATCAAACGCTAGAGTTGGTAAAGTTTTTACAGATAGAGGAAAGATTGATACACCTATCTTTATGCCTGTTGGAACTTTAGGTTCTGTCAAAGGTGTTTTTCAACATGATTTAGATAAAAAAATTAATGCTCAAATTATTCTATCAAACAATTATCATCTTTATTTAAGGCCTGGTGTTGATATAGTTAATAAAGCTGGAGGATTACATAAATTTATCAATTGGGATAAACCTATTCTGACAGATTCTGGGGGATATCAAGTTTTTTCTTTGTCGAATAATGTTAAGATAAAATCTGAGGGGGTTTATTTTTCTTCACATATTGATGGCTCTAAACACCTTTTTACTCCTGAGTCAGTAATAAAATCCCAGAACTCTATTGGTTCTGATATAATGATGGTATTAGATGAGTGCCTTCCTTATCCTTGCGAATACTCTTATGCTAAAAGTTCATTAGATCTAACTCATGATTGGTTAGATAGGTCTATTGAGGAATTAAATAAAACGAAAGATTTATACGGNCATAGGCAGTTCATGTTTCCAATAGTTCAGGGAGGAACGTTTAAAGATTTAAGAATCAAATCTTCAGAATATGTAGCCGCTAAAGATCTTCCTGGAAACGCAATTGGTGGCCTTTCAGTTGGAGAACCTAAGGAAATCATTTATGAAAATGTGGATTTAGTTTGTTCTTATTTACCAAAGGATAAGCCCAGATATCTTATGGGTGTTGGAACACCAGAAAACATTTTAGAATGTATTTCATTAGGTGTTGATATGTTTGATTGTGTTATGCCAACAAGAAATGGCAGGAACGGAATGCTGTTTACTTCAGAGGGTACAATTAATATTAAAAACAAAAAATGGGAAAAAGATTTTTCTCCTATCGATCCAAATCTTAATTTCTATAGTTCAGATTATTCAAAAGCATATTTGAGACACTTAATTATTAATAAAGAAATACTTGGTTCCCAGATTGCAAGTTTTCATAATTTGAATTTTTATTTGTGGTTAGTAAAAGAGGCAAGAGAGAAAATAATTAAGGGTACATTTGAGGATTGGAAAAAAAGTATGATTATTAAACTAAATAATAAGTTGTAATTGGATATTTTAAACAGATACGTACTTAAAAAATTTTTAAAAACCTTCCTTTTTGTTGTAGGTGTGATGGTTCTCGTTGTTGTAGTCATTGATTTTACAGAGAAAAATCATAAGTTCATTCAAAATAAATTATCTACAAGTGATATTCTAGGTTATTATTATGGATTTATACCATATATTATATCATTAGTTACTCCAATTACAGCTTTTATTGCAACGGTGTATGTAACTGCTCAACTATCTCAGAGGACAGAGCTTATTGCTATATTATCTTCTGGGAAAAGTTTCATTTACATAATTAAATCATTTTTTATAGGCTCTCTAATAATTGCTATTTCTAGTTTTTTATTAAATGGATGGATAATTCCTCACTTAAATAAAGATAGAGTTGCTTTTGAGGTGATGTACATTAAAGGTCCTTATTTTTTTTCAGATAAAAATGTTCACTTTAAAATAGATGAAAACTCTTATTTGTATCTAGAGAGATATGATAATAATATGGAAATAGGATATAATGTTACAATAGAAAATTTTGAAGATAATGAACTAAAGGCAAAATTATTTGCAAGACAAATTATATGGAAAAATGATATAGAAAAATGGAGACTTAAATCATGGAGAACAAGAGAGTTGTATGATAAAGGTGAAGAAATAAATACAGGGTTTGAGCTAGATACAACATTACTAGTGAGTCCTTCTGATTTCGATAATAATTATAGACTTAGTGAAACATTTACAAATAATGAATTGAATGAATTTATCAATTTACAACAACTAAGAGGAGCGGATGATACTAATATTTATAAAATAGAAAAGTATATGAGAATAGCTCAACCATTTACGGTTATACTTCTTGTTATTCTAGGTGTTGTAATTGCTTCAAGAAAATCTAGACAAGGGAAAGGATATCTTATTGCCTTAGGATTTAGCTTTGCATTTGCATTTATAATATCTTTTGTAATGTCAAGGGCTTTTGCTGAAAATGGAAGTCTAGCTCCAATACTAGCAATCTGGTTACCTAATATAATTTTTAGCTTTTTGACGGCTTATCTGTATAAGCTAGCACCTAAATAATTAGAAGTAAATAAGTTCTATTTGATTTTTAAAGATATCAACAACTTGGTCCCCATTATCTAAATCTCTAAGAATACTTTCAAATTGNTCTGTGTCTTGATATCTGATCATCAACGCAATATCTAGAATTTCAATGATTTGTTCAATTGCTTGATCCTTTGTAATTGCTTGCTCTTTAATCTTCTTTTTGTAAAACTTAGGAGATATTACTTTTTTTAATGCAAAATAAATTGGTTGCTTCTCAATTTTAATTAAGGGAGTACTTCTAGTAGGTGTTGGTGGATCCTCCCATTTNTATGCTAAATCNACAAGTTTTACCTTTCTNGCTACATCTGTACCAAGAAAATGAGATTTTATATACTGATGATCTTTNAGTATAGTCTCATCCAAACTAGAGGAAAGGAAATCAAATTCAAACTTCTGTGATTGTCCTATAAATGATATTAAGAATATTGAGAAAATTAAAATTAAATTTTTCATAGCAGCAAAAATATTTATTAATGATATTATATTAAAGTAATTTTAAGATTTTTTAATAAAAAAAGTCATTTTTTAAAAATTATTTAATGTGATTATAAATTGATTATTTATTAATTAATAATTAAAAAAAAATTAATTATTTAATAATTCTAATGAAGGAAGAGTTCCGTTTGATATATATTCAAGTAGTGCTCCACCTCCTGTAGATATAAACGAAATATTATTTTCTTTGTTGTTTTTTTTGACAGCTGACACAGAATCTCCACCGCCAACAAGAGAAAATGCACCTTTTTTTGTTGCTTCTGTTACAGAATTACAAATTTCAAAAGTTCCTTTCGAAAATGCATCAATTTCAAAAACACCCATTGGTCCATTCCAAATTATTTTCTTTGACCTTTTTATAACTTCTTTAAAGGTATTAATGCTTTTATATCCAACATCAAAACCTGAATATTCATCTGGTAAATCATACGAATTAAATATTTTTGTATTAAAATCATCAATTGATTTTGAACACACTAAGTCTTCTGGTAAATATATTTTGACATTTTGTTTTTCTGCTTTCCTAATTAATGAGTTTGCTACTGATATATTATCTTCTTCAAAAAGTGATTTCCCAATATTCCCACCTTTACTTTTTATGAATGTATTTGCCATTGCCCCTCCAATAATTATATTATCTACTAAATCAATTAATTTTTCTATTACATTTATTTTATCAGAAACTTTTGCACCTCCTAGAATTGCAGTAAAAGGTTTATTTTCATCAAATAACACTTTATTTATATTATTTAACTCATCATTAACTAAATCTCCAATGCAATAATTTTTGGAGAATTTAATAATTGAATTTGTAGAAGCGTGAGCTCTATGACAAGTTCCAAATGCATTATTTACATAAATATCAGCCATAGAAGCTAGCTTTTTTGCAAAATTCAAATCATTTTCTTTTTCTTCTGAATAAAATCTCAAATTTTCAAGTAATACAACATCTCTTTCATTTAAGAAACCTCCAATAGAAAAATCATCTTTAAAATATTGATCAATTAATAAGACATCTTTATTTAGTTTCCTTGATAAATATTTTAGGATATTTTTTAATGAATAATCTTTTTCATATCCATTTCCTTTAGGTCTTCCTAAATGGCTCATGATAATGCATTTACCTCCATTGCTGATGACATGGTCTATTGATTTAATTCCTAGGTCTATCCTCGTAGAATCTGTAATTCTTAAATTTTCGTCAAGTGGAACGTTAAAGTCTACTCTGATTATTGCAATTTTGCCTTTAAAATTGAAATCATTTAATTTTTTAATTTTCATCATTATCTTCCGCAGATTTAATTAATCTATTATTTATTGTTCTTCCAATTAATGTGTCTTCAACTAATGTAGATAATATTATATCTATATTTTTCATATTATCTAACTCGTATAAAGAAGAATATAAATTTTTGCTAGCCTCAAAAAGAGAAGAGTTTTTTGAAAGTAAAATTTGATTTTTTTCTTTTATAAAATCGTAATATTTATCGAAACACAAAACACCAATTCTTTTATCTTTAAATTTATCTTTAAGCATTTTAATATCACCTAAATATAATTTTTTTGAAGGAGAGTAGTGACTCTTGAAAGATCCAGGGAAATTTTCTTCATTCGAATAAATAGTTATATCTCCAACATATTTTTCAATATCTTCAACAACCAAACTACCTAGTCTATATACTATAGTATTTTTATTTTCAAAGCCAATAATAGTTGATTCAATTCCTAATTCACAAGCTCCTCCATCTAAAACATAATCTATTCCTTGGCTAAAATTTTTAAATATATGTTCTGTTCTTGTAGGAGATATATATCCAAATTTATTTGCGCTTGGAGCTGATATAGGATAATCTAAATTTTTCAATAAATCTAAGGTGATTTCTTTATTTGGAATCCTAAAGCCTACAGTTTTGAGGTTTGAAGTCGTTTTATTTGGTATTATCTCTTTCTTTTCAAAGATTAATGTTAGTGGTCCTGGCCAAAATTTTTCAGCTAGTTTATAGGCTACATCTGGAATCTTATTTACATATTTTTCAATTTTTGATATTGAGTTAGTATGGCAAATTAATGGGTCATTGCTTGGTCTATTTTTTAAATTAAATATTTTATCAACAGACTCTAAATTTAATGCATTACCCCCAAGGCCATAAACTGTTTCTGTTGGGATAGCTACTAAACCTCCTTTATCTAACTTGTCCTTAGCAAAATCTATATTTTTACCAATTTTTATCATTTCTGTATAAAATTGAACTATCTCCATAGCTCAACATTCTATAATTATTTTTCAAAGCGAAATTATATACTTTTCTCCAATCTTCTCCGATAAAAGCAGCAACTAGTAATATTAATGTTGATTTAGGATAATGGAAATTTGTTATAAGTTGATCACAAAATCTAAATCTATAACCGGGAACGATAAATAAACTTGATTTGAAATCAATTTTATCAATTCTTTTTTTCTCCATATAATTTAGAACTATATCACAGGCCTCTTCTCTGCTTATATCGTTTCCATGATTTAGATAAATATATTGTTCTATGAAACTTAAATTCTCATTATTTAAAATTTTTAAACTCAAGTAATAAATTGATTCAAGAGTTCTCAAGCTAGTTGTCCCCACAGCAACAACATTTTTTGATTTTCTAATATTAGAAATATTATTTTTTGAGATAGTTATATTCTCAGAATGCATTATATGATCTTTTACTTTTTCAGAGTTTATTGGCTTAAATGTTCCAATTCCTACATGAAGAGTTATTTTGTCAATCGTGTGACTATTATTTAAATCATTAATAAGATTCTCAGAAAAATGTAATCCAGCTGTTGGGGATGCTATTGATCCATTTACTTTTGAATATACTGTTTGGTAATTAATGTAATCACTATCTTCTACTTCTCTTTTTATATAGGGTGGAAGCGGAATTGAGCCGAATATGTCTAAAATTTCTTCCCAACTATTTTGTGTATTCCAACTAAAAAATATTCTTTTATTTTTTTTCTGAACCTCTAATGTGATTGATTTTTTTTTTGAAATTAAAATTTCATCTGTCTTCCATTTTTTTCTATTACCTATTAAACCTTCCGCCTCTATAATTTTCTTTTTTTCCTGTCTTATATCTATAATATTAGTTACTAATATTTCTATAACATTTTTATTTGAATTTGAAAAAAAGAATTTACTATTAATAAGCCTAGAATTATTTAAAATAATAGTTGATTTATTGGGAATATAATTTAG
>NZWZ01000023.1 GCA_002701745.1 Flammeovirgaceae bacterium | reverse complement strand
CATCCTTTACCTGCTCTAAGAGGATAGACAGATGTTGGAGCAACTCTTTTCAGGGTAGATAAACCTCCATTATCTGAAGTAAAAATAATTAATGAGTTTTCATATAACCCATTATCTTTAAGACCATTAATTAACTTCCCTATATTTTCATCAACTGCATAAACCATAGACGCATACTCAGCATCAGTTTGATTTAATCTTGTTAGAGCGTCACCTTCATCTCTTGTTCTTACAACATTATCGTTCATTCTTGATAATTTTTCTTTGAAATAATCGACATACTCCAAGTTTGCTTGAATTGGTGTGTGTACATTATAATATGAAAGAAAAAGGGCAAATGGTTTACTTGAATCTCTATTATTAATTAAACCCAAAGCCTCATCTGTCAACCTATCTGTTAAATACTCCCCCTCAGGTCCATCACTAAGTTTAGGGTTTTTATAAGGAGAATAATATCCTCCCATCGGACTACCTTTTTCAAATCCACCAATATTAATGTCAAACCCATGATCTTCAGGATATGATCCCTGAGAACCTAAATGCCATTTCCCGACATAAAAAGTATTGTATCCAGAACTTTTTAATTCTTCAGCAATTGTAATTTCTTCAAGGGGAAGAGCATCTAAATCTTTTGGACCGAGTAATGGTTTATCTTTTGGATCATTTCCTGGAATCCAATCAGTGATGTTGACTCTTGATGGGTGTTTCCCTGTCATTATAGACGCTCTGGTTGGAGAACATACTGGACTAGCAGAATAAGCATTAGTAAAATGGAAACTATAATTAGATAAAGTATCAATATTTGGGCTTTCATAAAATTTACTTCCTGTATAGCCTAAATCATTCCATCCCAAATCATCAACCAAGATAAATATAACATTGGGTGTAGTTACTTCATTAGAATGATCAGTACAGCTATAAAATATTATTGGTATTATAACTGATAAACCAATTAATATTTTATTTATAAGCCCCATGAACGTAGTCTAGTTTGAATTATAGGGTAGAGAAGAATGATGCAATACTATCTTAACAGTGTCTCCTATTCTTTTGTAAACAAACGAGTACTCTACTTTAGTTATATCACCATTCACATCAGTAAAAAAATAATTACCCATAGCCATACCTATATCTCCATAAATATTAATACTTTCATTTTTAAATTCAACATTAACCCAAGGGTTTAAAGCAAAACCTGAATCCTCAGAAAAACTAGGATTATTACCTATGAAATATGAAAGAGCAGAATCAAAATCATTTCTAAACTGATTTTCAGAAGCTTTTGTAGGCTTGAACTGAACATTACCATTTTTAAAATTATAAAGTTCATNTATAAATTTNGNTGTAANTGATGANGATTCTTCAAAGTTATTTTTAGTTTTTCCAATTTCAACTATTCCATTTGCCCACTTATTTTGATATTCTAGAATTANGTCTTTCATTTTTTTAAAATTATTGTTAGTAATTTTTTCATAATATATAAAGTGTGTTTANTTANTAAATTTTACTTAAATTAAANTAAAATCANTTTATAACAATAAAGAATTATGAATAAAACAATAAGAATNTTACTTTTTGGTTTGCTTCTTTTCTCATGTTCNGANGAAGNCACAACCATTGAAAGACAATTTCTTCCATTAAAGATAAATGAGACCTCTGGCCTTGAATATTACAATAATAATTTCTTNACACATAATGACTCAGGTGGNGAAACCATATTATATGAGTTTAATAANGAAGGNAANATAGTTGANGAACACTTTATTGAAAATTGTGGNGAAAATAATGACTGGGAAGATATAACTGCAGATAGTANAAACATCTATATAGCTAATTCAGGAAATAATTATGGAACTAGACAAAATCTTGCTGTTTTAATACTTGATAAAGAAANTGATTTTGAGTGCACNGGTCAGATACAATTTAAGTATAAGAATCAAGTTAATTTTGAAAANAGAAATAGGCATCCATACGACTCAGAGGGAATAATTTCTGTAGGCGACGAACTGATCTTATTTTCTAAAGACAGAGAAAATCTTATGACCGAGTTGTATTCCTTACCTAAAATACCTGGNTCCTATGAAATTGAACCTATACATTCTTATCCTGTAAANTCTTTAATTACTGGCGCTGACTATAATGATGAATTAAAATTAGTTGCGCTAGTTGGNTATGATTTTAATTGGAANCAGTACTTCTATAAGATAAGTAATTTTGATCTTTCAAATATGGATCAAAGTGTTATTGAAAAGTTTAAAATCCCAGTAGGNAAAGCCCAAATAGAAGCAGTAAAAATTATTGACGAATCCTCTTTCTGGATAACTTCAGAAGATGAAGGAANCGGATTNCCAAGATTATTTAAATTTAAGATAANGTAATNNGGAAGACTTATTGATGGTGAGAACATTTAGTATTGTTGGGGGNATGCTTGTAATATCTTCAATTGGAGCAAGACTTAATAAAGCATATGAAACCTTCTGGGAAAAATTCTGGACAATTCTAGGCTTTTTTCTATCACTAGTATTAATAATTATTTATTCTGATACATTTCCCCATAATCTAATTGCATGTGGTATTTTTTCTGCCTTTGGAGGTTGGAGCCTGGGACCNTCAATTGGNTATATTGGAGAAAGGTTTAAATGGAGAAANTATTTAAAGGACAAAGGNGTTAAGTCAAAAGATTTAAATANACCCTCTGGCTTTTGGGGAACAACTGAAGAAAAACATATAGTATATTATTTTGAGGGAGATGAANAAAACTATTTTGAATTAAAGTCAGATAAAATGCGNGAGCTTGAGGATGACTTTANANATAATGTTTTAGCAATTGATGATGATCCATACAATCAATTATGGCAAAATGTTGTTTTTCAGGCAATGATATCTACATGTAGTGCTGTATTTNTNACACTTTTAGTAGTTTACCTGTCTCCCATTGATTTTAGTTTTTTAGGATTAATTCTCTTTATTTCTCTNTGGGCACTGATAGTTATGAGATTACTAAATTATTTTATNTTCAAATCTCCNAAACAGATGCTATATCAAAGTTATGCNGGTATTGTAATTTTCGTATTATACTTAGTTTATGACTTTGATAGACTNGAAAAAGCTAATGCTAGTGGCGATNCNTCGTGGGGAACGGCTGTAGATATAGCTGNATCATTATATCTGGATATTATTAATCTGTTCATGGAAATTCTAACTGCGATGGCAGAGAACCAATAAAAAAAGGGTATGAAAAACATACCCTTTAATATTATTTAACCAAAAAATTATTTTTGATCTTGGTACTTATAGTANTCACCAACTGGGTACATNACATGNGCATANGGNGTTCCAGCAAACATTACGTAAGGCTCACCAGAGTTAAAGTCCGTAGTCATCCCGTCTAATGANGCAGGATCCTTAGGCATTCTCATAAGGTGCGGTCCAGACTCAATCCANTGTCCTTCAGCTGCATCTTCTTTATTCATGACCATAGGCTTNGTGTTNTCCTCACCCATGTCNCCNTGTAACATCCATGCATATCCATCTTTCTCCATNACNTCTCCTGGAACAGTTCCATTAAAATATGCTATTACCCACTTAAAGAATTCAGCGTCACCACAAGCAGGCATTGCCTCGTGTGGATCTACCCAACCATTTTCTGGNTCAGACATACCTCTTGGATTAGCTGGNACACAAGTCCATCCGTTTGTACCCTCTCTCAATAAATTACCTCCAGGAGCATCNTATACAGCTGCNCCTTCAGCAATAAATTCNGGGGCTGCGGTTGANTAAGCCCATACCTGCCACTCAACACTTGTGTGTGGNCCATCNGGCTCACCGTCCATACTCATTCCCATATCAGTATTTTGAGTAGGCGCAGAGCANGCNGCCACAATAAAAATCGTAGCGATTATTAGATAAAATTTTCTCATCTCTTAATAGTTTATAAATTAAAATATGAGATCAATATAAATTAAATTTTGAAGAAGTAAAAAAAAGGGTNAAAANNAACAAGTAAATTAACCTGAACACTCACCTTCCGACCAGGATGTCACACCATCTCTNCCAGCATAACATGANTTTGAATATGTCTGGTTATTACATCCGCAAACAGGCTGATATATTTCAATACAAGCCATATCTTCATCTTTGTCATTTAATTGACATGGAGTGGAAGAATCTTCATCTTCACAGCTTATAAATAGAAATGCTAGTAAAAGAAATGATATATTTTTCATAATTAATTTATTTTAAANTTAGATATAGTATAGCCAATTTCCTCATCTGCAATCATTTCATCCATATCAAAATATATATCGATCGGATAACCATAATTTTCATCAAATTGCAATGAATAGCTAAAAGGATCATCTTCTAATTTCGAATCTATGATATTAAATAACTCCTCTATTGTTTTCACATCCCAATACTCATTCTGTAACTGTTCTAATGTTACAGATTTACCATTAACTTTAAATAAATCATTGTTTTTGATTTCAATATTATTTGGACCNNCATAAATACANTAGCATGATACATCTAAAGAATATTCATAGTTATTAAAATTTTTATTNTCCCACTTTTCCATAGCAGTACTGAGTTCCATACCAGTAGGNTTAGGNNCTAAGGTATCAANCTTTTCACAAGAAAAGAATAAAAAAATTAATACAAACTTTCTCAAAANATTGGTTTTAAGTTTATAACGCGAATATAAAATATANATTTTAGAAANGTTTTATATCAGNATATTTNCCGACATTTCATTTGGTATATCAATCCCCATAATTTTAAGTACGGTTGGGGCAATATCACCNAGCTTACCNTCTTTAGGTGAGTAATTATTNTCAGAAAAGACAATAAAAGGAACAAGGTTTGTAGTATGATAAGTGTGAGGGGAACCATCTTCATTNCTCATNAGTTCAGCATTTCCGTGATCAGCTGTCAATAATATAGTGTACCCATTATTACGTGCCGCTTCAACAATTTTAGAAACTTCNATATCAACAATTTCACAGGCTTTAACTGCAGCATNAAAGTCACCNGTGTGACCAACCATATCNGGATTTGCAAAGTTTAAACAAGCAAAATCAAATGANCTTTCATTTACCTCANAGATAAATTTTTTAGATACATCATGAGCACTCATTTCTGGTTTCAAATCATAAGTAGCTACCTTAGGAGATGGGCATAATATCCTTTTCTCTAAATNAAACTCTTTNTCTCTCCCACCAGAAAAGAAAAATGTAACATGAGGATACTTCTCTGTTTCAGCTATNCTCAATTGTTTTTTTGAGTTATTTGATAGAACTTCTCCTAGAGTATTTNTAATATTTTCTTTAGAATATAATACTGAAACGTTACTAAAGCTTTGGTCATATTGCGTTAGGGTCANGTATTTTAAATTTAGCTTTTTCATNTCAAAAGCATCNTTNTCCTCCTGAGTTAGAACTTTTGATATCTGACGCATTCTATCAGACCTATAGTTAAAACAAAAAACAACATCATCATTTTTAATTTTTGAAATTGGTTCGTCGTCATCATTTGTACATACTATTGGTTTTATAAACTCGTCAGTTATACCTTCATTATAAGATTGTTTTATTGATGACAAAATATCTCTTGAATTAATTCCAATACCATTAACCATAGCATCATAAGATAATTTTATTCTTTCCCATCTATTATCTCTATCCATAGAATAATATCTTCCAGAAACTGATGCAATTGAAATATTTGATCCATCTATGTAAGAAATTAATTTGGCAATTTGTTTATAGCTATCTTTTGGGCTACAATCTCTCCCGTCTGTGAAAAGATGTAAGCAAATTTTTGATAATGAAGTTTTTTTAAGATAATCTAATATAAGATGTAAGTGATCAGAATGTGAGTGAACTCCACCATCAGAATAAAGACCAGTCAAATGAAATGTTGAGTTATTTTTAGTTGCATATTCAACCGCTGCAATAAAATCTTCTTTATTTTTAATTCCATCATTTGATAATGATTTATTAAGTCTAATTAAATCTTGATCAACGACTCTCCCTGCACCGATATTCATATGCCCAACCTCTGAATTACCCATTTGGCCAGATGGTAGTCCAACATCCTCTCCAGAAGCTGATAATTTAGAATTTGGGAATTGATTGAGTGCATTATCATAAAATGGAGTTTTAGCTTTATATATAGCTGACTTATCAGACGCATCTCCAATGCCCCATCCATCCATAATCATAAGAATCACTTTCTCACTCATAATTGTAAAAATAATTATTGAATTTTAGGTATTTACATTATTTTTCAAAAGATTTAGTAATTATGAAGACAGTTGTACTTTGTTTCATTCTATTTTTTAATAACCCTAATTCATTAGAGGATTTAATAACTTCCCTTGAAATAAGAAGTAGTGAGGAGATATCAAATTACTTTGATTCAAATAGCGAAATAATAATTAATGAAAAAGTATCAAAAGGAAATAAATTTCAACTAACAAAGACTCTAGATAATTTTTTTACTGAAAATAATTTAAGAGAGTTCAAAATTATCCATAAAGGAGACTCACAAAATAATATAATTTATATGCTTGCTGAGTACTCGTCTAATGACGATATTTACAAAGTCTTTTTAACTCTATTAAAAGCTGAAAGAAANTATATTATTCAAAAATTTAAAATTGATATTAGAGAATGATTATTAGAACAAAAAAATTTCAAATGAATAAAAGCCAATATATTAAAAAAGGGTTTTTCAATCTTTTAATTGAACAATGGTGGGTATTCATTATATACCTAGGAATTTGCGGTATGCACTATTTTATACCTTCGCTNTGGTGGATTATAGGAGGATCTATAGCTTTATTTTTATATCTTATTTTTTGGCTCATTCAATTTTTTGGAGTAACACAAGTTGAACAAAGTAGTTATATGTTTGAAAGATTATCGTATGAAATCTCTAGTAACCAATTGATGATGAAAATTAATAACAAACAAGGAATGCCAATAAAGTGGGAATCTATTAAAAAGGTAAAGATTCAAAGTGATGGATTTTTATTCAAACTAAATGTTGTTCAATTCATAATTTTTCCTTTCAGAGTATTTAATAATGAAAATGAAATTAGATTTCTTAAAAGCATATTAAATAGAAAGGGTTATGTCAGATGATTTATCTCGAGATGATGCAATGCAGATTGCAATGAAATTTTGTGGATATAGAGAAAGATCGAAAAAGGAAGTAGAAGACAAACTAATAGCAAAAAGTTTTAATCAAAAAATTATTAAAGTTTGTATTGAAAGGCTTGTTGAATTGGACTTTCTAAATAATATAAGATTTTCTAAATCATTTTCAAGAGGAAAAAATAATAACAATAGATGGGGAAAAAATAAAATTAAATTTCACTTAAAAAATAAAGGCTTGACTGATGATGAAATTAACATAGGTATTGAAAGTATAGATGAAGAATCTTATCTTAATATTTTAAAAAAAAATATAGAGCTATACAATAAAAAATTAAAGGAGCCTGATAGAAATAAACTAATTGGACACTTAATTAATAAGGGTTATGAGATGGATCTAATTCTAAGATATATATCATGATCTTAATTTGGAAATACTTATATAATTAACAAATAGTCTAATAATTATTCCTAAAATAAACAAAATGAGAACCTCACTTAAATTTTGAGGGATCCATTTCCACAGAATTAACAACGCTGATAATAAAATACCATAAAAAAAGAAATACCATTTAACAAAGTTTACTTTTTGATTTTTCAACATAACTACTGCTATGATTAAGTTGAAAGGCATTGCCCAAATTATATTGAAATTATATGATGATAGATGGTCAGTAAAAAACCACAAATAGACTAAAAGACATCCAATTATTCCAGAAATNAATAAATATGAAAAGTCAAAAAGAAAATATTTTACTCCATACTTAACTTGTCTAAACGAAAAATAAATTGATAAAATTAAAAATATCAAGAGTACATAAAAAGGACTCAAAAAACCACTGATAAATTCCTCTTTCTGTGAATTAATAATATTTGTCTGTGATACAATTTTTTTGTTTCCATCTAATAAAGCATCTTCTACACCTTTAAATAAATACTCTGGAAGAAACATTTCCTCATCAAAAGATACATAATCATCAATCTCTGGACCAAGACATATATCAATTCCTAAATCACCCCATTTATTATTTTTCAAGTATAAATCCATAAGCTGACGAAAAGATTTATTTTCAGGCTCAGACGTAAAGCTTAGACTTTCACCATAAACATTATTAAGAACATCTCTAATTTTTGTAGCGCAATTATCATAAACATAATTATATAGATATGTTCTATTTTCCGGCCTGATGTTCTGCTCTAAAATATTATATAATAATATCTTCTGGGATTCATTGAGGGAAAGAACTTGCTCTTTAATATATCTATCCTCATTAATATAGTATTTTTCAGCAGTTCTGTAATCATATTTAGCAACCATATAAAGGAGTTTGCCATTTAAAAAGTTTACATAAAAATTTGGCTGATTAAAATCAAAAATTCCGTAATTATAGAAATGATCAATATTNTTTTTTTTATCTACATACCTTATCCCACTGTGACCAAATGCACTATATAATTCAGATTCATATGGACCTATTGTTATAATTGAAAACTGTATTTCATCATTTGCCTTAATAGAAAAAGACATAATAAATAATAAAATANTTAAAAAAAGTTGTTTATTTTTTTTTACCATCTATAACTATTACAAACTCTCCTTTGATATTTATATTTTCTAATTTATCATATAACTCCTTTAAAGTACCCCTAATATTTTCTTGATAAATTTTAGATAATTCTCTAGAGATTGAAGCCTTTCTATCTTCACCTAAGAAGCCCATTAGATCATTTATTAATTTTAAAATTTTTTTAGGGGACTCATATATTACTATTGATCGCTTTTCATCTACTAAATTTTTTATTCTTTTATTTCGTCCTTTTTTTGTAGGAAGAAAACCCTCAAAAACAAATCTCTCTGATGAAAGACCTGAATTAACAATTGCAGGAATTAGAGCAGTTGCTCCTGGTAAACAATTGATCTCAATATTATTTTTTATTGACTCCCTAACAATTANAAAACCCGGATCAGAAATTGATGGTGTTCCGGCATCAGATATTAATGAAACGACCTTCCCATCAAGAATTTGATTAATATGTTTTTGGACAGTCTTATGCTCGTTAAAAGAATGAAATGAAACTAACTGAACTTCTATATTATACTTATTTAGTAATTTTTTAGATACTCGCGTATCCTCACATAAAATATAGTCTGAATTTTTTAATGTATCTAGAGATCTCAATGTAATATCTTCTAAGTTTCCGATAGGTGTAGGCACAATATTCAACACATGACTTTTATTCATAATAATTCATCTATTTTTTGAGCTAAATTATAATCTTTATCTGTTATAATTGAGCCTTTATCATGAGTACACAATGAAAGTTTAACTGTATTGTAAATATTATAAATTTCAGGATGATGATTATCTCTTTCAGAAATTTCAGCTACTTTATTTATAAAAGATATAGCNTCCTCAAAATCATTAAACTTAAACTCTCTAATTAATTTATTATCTGATTCTATCCACATAATTATAATGAAATAACTCCATCTATTTTTGAAGCTTTTTCATAAATATAAAGTATTTCAGAAGAATTTTTCATTACTGATGTTAGAGTTACAGATGTATATTTACCATTACTAGACTTTTTTTCTAATCGTTCAGCGTCAGGTAAAAGACTAATTACTTTATTTTTTGATTCTGTGGCTACTATAAATTTGAAGTTATAGGATGCAGGAAAATTATACTCCTCTTCAAGAGATTTCTTAAAACTTTCTGAGCCTTTCATGTGCTAGAAAAATTTATACCTTAGATCTTCTATATTAGAAAATTCTTTAACGGCATTATCTACCTTTAGTGAGGAGGTAAATTTATTTGCTTGAAGTAATGATATCCCATAATCTGAATAAGAATTCAGAGAATCAGCTTGACTTATACTATTTAAACTTAAAACAATGATTCCATCATCTATTTTGATTGGTCTTGTCATTTCTCCCTCTTCTAAAGAAAAAGCAACTCCAATGGCCTCAGGAGAAAATCCAACATTTTGAATTGAATTAGTATTGAAATCAATATTAGACATATTATAAATTTCACCTTTATCATAAATTGATTTCAAGTCATCCAATGAACTATATTCTTTAAGTAAATCGTTTACATACTCAAACTTTTTATCATCTAATAATTTCTTTTTTACAGAATTTTCAACGTCATCCAATTTTTTTGTTCCTTCATCTTTTATATCATCAAGATGAGCTACTACGTATCCATTATTTAATTCAATAACTTCAGAAATATCATCAGNATCCCTTGAATCATCATATGCCCAAATAACTACATTACGTGCTTCTTGCAAATTGTCAATTACAGTTGAATTTTTATCAAGTTCAGAAACAGTTTGTAAGGTATATCCTTTTTCACTAGCTATTTCTTCAAAATTATTACTTGATTGAGATGCATCAATTTTAAACATTTCAGCAGATCTGTAAATATTGTTTCTTGTATTATCACTAGGAACTAACTGTTTAAATATTGTAGTGACAACATATGTCTTCTTCGTTTTAGGTTGAGTTACATTAATTATGTGAAATCCAAAATCAGACTCAATTATTCTTGGAATCAAACCTTTTCTAGACCTAGAGAAAACAGCATCCTCAAAAGGTTTAGTCATTACTTCCTCGGTAAACCAACCAAGGTCTCCACCAACAGATGCAGAACCATCTTCACTATAAGTACGAGCTGTCTCATCAAAGTCACTTCCGTTCCTTAGAAGAGATAAAATTCTATTAGCCTCGGACCTTACTTCTGATTTATTTTGATCATTAAACCTTAATAGAATGTGCTTTGCTCTTGCCTTAAATTTTTCATCATCAGTTATATCAGAAAGTTTATAAACAAGTACACCTCCATCTTCATACACTATATCTGAAACATATCCAATTTCTTTATTATCAAGCTCAGTAGGGAGTTGATCTACATTAAAACGGACATAAGGATTAAATCCATCTGAATTTAATAAAGCAAATGTTGAGTCGTTTATCTCTCCAGATTTCAAGCTATTTGTAATTTTATCAATTTCAGAAATATAAAAAGCAGAGTCCTCTCCTGAAGATTCTAAAGGGAAATATACAAANTTCAANGCCCTACTATCTTCTTGTTTATAGTCNTCACTGTTCTTTCTTAAATAATTATTCATTTCACTTTTAGAAACTGTNAATAAGGAGTCTGGTACCATGTAATAAGGAACNAAATAATATGAAAGNTCTCTTGTATTTGAAGAATTGAAATATTCAGATTTTGACTGAAGAGAATTCACATTAGTAGTTAAACTNAGTAAGTTATCNTACTTAGTTCTCAATCTCATTGGCTTTAAATTAGATTCAAATGAAAACCAAGCTTGTTGTTGATTAACTGGCTGATTTGATAAATTTTGAAGATATCCTATTACATTATCAACATTAAATACTCCAGTACTTGGATCAGTAAATGCCTCAAGAATCATAGGATGAATATTATCCCCCTGAACCATATCAACAGATTCTTTATCTGTAACAACTATACCCAATTCATTATATTGATCGACATAACTAATATCATTAATTAACTTTTCCCAAGCTTGATCACGAATNCCAACAATTTCTTGAGTATTGGGGGATCTGCCATTGTTTAAAGAAAAATTATAAGATAATTGCTCAAAAATTGAGTTGAATCTGACTAGATCAATTTCTTCTCCATTAATTTCTCCAACAATGTTTTGATTNGGATTACCAATAGAACTATTTGGACCAAGGATNTCTCCTAAAACAAAAGCAGCAATAGAAAAACCTACCACAACTACAAGGAACTTACCCATCTTATCTCTTAGAGTACTTATTATTGCCATATATTATAATTTGGTTGCCAAAATTAATTTTTTTATAACTAAATATTTACATTCTTCATAAAAAAAACATAAATACATTTAATCAGGTAAAAGCTATTATTAAATGGTATTCTCTACTTCCTTCGAGTATTACCTATTTTTTAATAAATTATAGATAAAATAAAACACAAAGGATAACATAAAAAAAGGGTAAGAATTGATAATGCCAACATTAAAACTTTGAAATAAAGCATAACAGAAAAGAACAGCTGATATAATTAAAATTAAGTACTTAGTTTTCATCTATCTCAATTACTCCAGACGGTTTTAATATCTCATAATCTGAAAAATCTTGATTAGATACCATGCCTTCTCCAGAATGCACCTCGTTACCTGTCTTAATAGTTACAAANTTTTCAGAAATAAATTTTTCATCATTAGGATACCAAAATAATTCCTCTGTCCTAAGTTCATCATTAGTATTAATATTTAAAAGAATTACATCTCCTACAGCTTTATAATAATTTTCGTCTGGATATTTAATTACATGATTTGCACTAAAAATTGCTGAAACTGAATCTATATTTCTTGAAAAGATATCCATTTTCAATCCATCTGGATAAATTTCTTCTCCAGAAGTAAACACCTGATACAAATCTGATTTTAACTTAAACCTAACCTTCGCCGANTCTGAAAAAAAAGTATTTAANTTTTTTATCTCAATTATTGGTCCACTATAATCTTCTTGTATTTTTTGTGGATTATTAGANGAGCAAGAAAATAATATTAGAATTACAAATAGACGAGACATTAATTTTCTTCATTTTTCTCAAGAATTTCCCTCAACTCTTTTACAATTTGTCTGATCTCATTTTGATCTTTCATTAATTCAACAATATAATACTTAAGCTCTGAAAGACCAGCAGCATTATCGCTTGCTCCACTAGAAGGAGCAGACTGAAGTCTTTCCATCACAGCAGGATCAATTGTTGTNGATGAAGTGTTGTTNCTTGAAAGATTAGCCAATTCNTCTCTAATTTCTTTCAAATCATTTTGAACTGAATTATTTTCAATTTTTTCAGCTAAATCTTGATATGTTTCTACTATTTCTTCTAAATAACTTTCATCAATAGAAGAGTTTCCAGAACTATTTTTTTTCATTTCTTTAGATAAATCTTTAAGTTCTTTGGAAAGATTATTATCAGAACTACCAGGATTTTTTTTATATATATCNAGTATTTCTTTAGAAAGCTCCTTAATTTCTTCTATCTCCTTTGAAGTAAANGATTTAAATTCATCTAACTCCTTTTTTGTCTCATTTTTAAANGANTTGAACTCTGATCTAGAATCAGCTAAAGCAGTGTTAGCTAATAATTGTAANGANAAATTTCTNANNTCATTCACNTCATTTTTTAAATCATCTATNTANTAAANNANACTATCTGAATTTAAAGATTCAGAAACCTCTNCNTCTCTTNTCTGNAGATTTACATTAGCAAGAGTNACTTGTCTNAANANNTCAGTAGCAATATCTAAGATTTTTCTTTAANTCTTTAACTTCCTCNGAATCATCGTCATTAACAATTACAGTTTCNTTTGATAACCCTTTTTCGTCAATAAGAGTAGATATTTTATCTAAAAACTCATCTTCATCTAATGGATTTCCTTCTTCTGTAAGTTGTGATGAAATTTGCTCAGATAAGGTTGAAAGATCACTTTGTAATTCTGAAAATTGGCTTGAAACTTTTGATATATCTCTACCTAAGGACTGAATATCTTCATTATAAATGTTTGTATTATCCTGTAAATCAGCTACAAAATCAACATTTGATGCTAAAATACCCCTGTCATCAGAAGAAAGAGCTTTTGAGACAGAGCTTAAAGCGCCAACCATTAATGANAGTATAATNCATACAATAGATAGCTGAAAAGAAAAATGAGCAAAATTCTTTTTTTTACTCTTANAAATNAAAAACCAATATGCCATTGCTGTAAAGCCAAATACTGCTAAGCCAATAACTATATTGAANATATANCCTNNNTATAGAGGAATTAAAAAATCTTGAATAACAAAAGCAATACCTGCATTTAAAGCGAGATTCTTTCCAAATAACCTAAGAACAGGTACNCTAGATATAAACTGATCTATATTGAAGTTTTTCATTATCGCTTATTCAATGTGACGGTCTCGTTGATCCAACAACCCGTATTCATTGACTCTCCAACTTCCATATTTTCATTAAATATTTCTTCCATCGACGGAAACTGCTCCCTAGCCTGATTTGCCTGAGANGTTAATCCACCACTTTTAAATATATTATAAGCAGCAATAAATACTAGTCTATCTTGGACCCTGCTTTTCCCTTCTCTACAATCATCGTATGAAGACATATACAGGTTTCCNATTAACTTATAAGCATCAGGATTACTAGTNTTTAATGAAATAGACTTCCTTGCATTATCTCTAGATTTTNTTTTATTTCCAATAACCTGATATACCTGAGCTTTTCTCAAATACATTTCAGATTTTTGTGAATTATCTTCAGTACATTCAATTGCAGCNTCACAATATTCCAGTGAATTTTCATAGTTTTTTGATGAAAGTTCTCTGCTAGATATAAATTTTGCTACAGCAAAATCCTTCTCANCAGTAAACATTATTTTAGCAGCNTCTAGTGCAATCTCAGATGATGTACACTTTCCCGTAATACTCAATTGAAATATTTTTTTTGCAAGATTTATAACTTCATCTGAATAACTAATATCAACGGGAGTTAATGTTTCATAATCAGTTTGAGCTATTTCNTCAGTAGGTTCAGCAGAAAGCTCCAATAGTTTGGGNCCTAATGTNTTTTCTACAAAATTACAATCAACAGTGATAGTAGCAGTTAAAAGTTTATCAACATTATCTTGATATTTATTATATCTTNCTTCATTCTTAGCATCATTTTCTATTTTATAAGAAATAGTCTTAGAAATCATATCATACAATTCCAAAACCTCATCATCAGAAATACTTTTAGAGGTTAATTTATGTTTTCTCACAATATCCATAAANGCTACAACATTACTATTTCCTATTTTATTTCCATTTAATTCAAATGCATCCTTGAACATGTTGAATAACATTTCATACTGACTTTTATCCGATCTGTAGAATGTATAAGCAAAAGTTACTTTTCTATTTTTAACATAGGCTTCTCTTCCAAAATTTTCAATTCTTCCGTCAAAAAGAGATAAAGCTTTATCTACAAGTTCATTTTTCTTAACAGGATCAGACTCTTTGTCTATTAAACANCTNTAAATTTTAATTCCATTCTGATAAATTGATACATGTAAATTAGGCACNTTTTCAATTAACCAATCTAAATGTTCGACAGCAGCTTCACAATTTTGCTGTTTAAGATAATCTGTATATAAAACATTTTTTTCTTCTGCCTGAGCTTTATTTTCAGGCCAATTCCAACCTGGCTGTGCAATAACACCTGAAGCTGAAACTATAAAGATTAATAATAAAAGTAACTTTTTCATGATATAAAATTAATCAAATTTTCTTTTAATGAACCAAACATTATTTATTGAACTTCCTACAATAAACTTTAAGTAATTTTCTTTTATTGATAATTTGTTGATGTTTCCTCTCTTTCCCGTTTCAATCCCAATATTTACTCTGGAAATAGATCCGACTGGAAGTGACAACCCAAATGTAAGAGCTGTTGTNTTAAACTGATTAGAGTTTATAATAATTGGAGACTTTTTAATCAACAAACCACCCCTATACGTAACTCTTCTAAAAAAACTACTTACATTCTCAGCATCAGGAATAATTTCTATCCCTGAAGATATCTGATAAGATCTTTTATAATTCTTAAATGGATTATCGAAATAACCACTAGAATTATTCCAAGNTGATGTTCTAAACTCTAACCCAAAAGAAAGTTTATCAATAATTTCATATGAAACTCCGAAACCTAAAGAAGACGGNATATTAAATTGTGATATTTTGTCATTATAAATAGTATCAACTACTAATACAGTCAATGAATTAGGTATTTTTCTTTCAAGTTGAGAGAATCTATTTGACTCTAAGGATGNACTGAAATCATAAGTAAATCCAATCTTTATAAACTTGTCATCTTTTATTTCTTTTTTATAAAAAAGACCAGTTGAAAATGTATTATCATTAAATGAAGATTTTTCAAAAAGGTTAGAATAGAACTGAGGTTCATTTGAGACTTTAGATGAAATATTACTAGATAATTCTCCAAATATATACGATCCTTTAAATCCAAATGAGAACTCATTATTTAATTTAATTCCATTTGAAAAATAAATTTGAGTTAGTCCACCTGATCCATCATAATTATAATTGACTAGNGCTGATGTTGGATTTCCATCAACTCCAAAAATTAAATTTTCAGAATATAATTTGTAATTAGTACTGCTGTATGGATTAAATCCAAATGAAGCAACCCACTTTCCTCCTTTAATAATTGGAACACCAAAACCAATATAATTAATATTACCATTACCAGAAATGTCTTTCGTTTGATTATTTACAAGTTGCCTTACATCGGATGCTATCCCCATCTCAAATGTTGTGAACCTATTATATACCAGAGCTGCAGGGTTTTGATTATTAAGATGCCAGTATGAACCATTACTAATACCAACACCTCCCATACCCAAATTATTTGCAAATGAGTTGTCGTACATTTCACCAATTGGTATTAGCGAACTAAAAGGTGTAGTAACCTGTGCAATTGTTATATTACTTAGAAAAAAAAAGTATATTAGAATCGATTTAAAGCTACTTATTTGCATTCTTTTTTTTTTGTTGAATGCAAAGATGCATTCTTTAATTCATAAATAAAAAATTTAATTTTTTCATGAAAGCTAGAAAATATAATGTGATAGGAGTAATGTCAGGGACATCATGTGATGGTCTTGATCTAGCACTTTGTAGTTTTTGGTATAGTAATAAAAAATGGAATTATAAATTAATCGACTCAAAAGGAATAAACTATGGTATTGATTTAAAGAGAAAACTTGAAGGATGCTCTAAATTAAGTGGATATGAATTAAAAGAATTGGATCTAGAGTTTGGAGATTTCATTGCAAAGGAGATTAAAAAATTCATAGGTAAAAAAAAAATGAGCATTGATTTGATTTCATCTCATGGCCATACTGTTTTTCATAATGCCAAAAATAAAATTCATCATCAAATTGGAAATCCTTTTTTAATATATAAAACTCTTAATTTTCCTGTAATTTTTAATTTTAGAGAACTTGACGTGATTTTAGGAGGTGAAGGGGCTCCATTAGTTACATTCGGAGAAAGAGAACTATTTAGTGAATATGATTATTGTGTCAATATTGGAGGCATTTTAAATATTAGCCTATTAAAAACTCAAGATATTATTGGCTATGATGTATGTCCAGCTAACATAATCTTGAATAGGTTTTCAAAGAAGCTTGGTCATGAATTTGATGAAGATGGAAAAATCTCAAAAAAGGGAATAAATAACCCTGAACTGTTTGAAAAATTAAATCAATTATCATACAATAAAATTAAAAGTCCGAAGAGTCTCGATTTAATATATATTAAAAAAAACTATTATCCTTTATTTAACAGTTTAGGTTCAGCTGATGTGTTACATACTTTTATAGATCATATTGCATATCAATTAAATGAAAACATAAAAAATAAAAGAGCTAAGGTTTTAGTTACAGGAGGTGGTGCTTTTAATAAGCATTTGATAGAAAAAATAAACCTTTTTAATAAACTTGACACCAAATATACCGTACCAAATAAAAAATTAGTTATTTTTAAAGAGGCTATAGTTTTTGGGTTTCTTGGATTATTAAGATTCTTAGATAAAAAGAATATCGAAAATTCAGTAACGGGTTCAACTAACTCATCGTCCTCTGGTCTAATTTTAGATAATAAAATTNTATAGATATGTATGAATTAATGATTGTAGTTTTTGTAATTGGATATGCTTGNATAACTGTAGAGCATCAACTTAAAGTAGATAAAGCCGCAATTGCATTAATAACNGGAATTCTCTGTTGGACAATTTATGTTTTTGGTAAAGAAGAAATTGTNCAACTTGATAATATAAAAAATTACGCTGAAGAAGAATTTTCCAATATATATCCGGATGAAATAGTACAGACAACTGAAAGTGTTGGTAAATCAACAACAGAAATAATACANCANTATGTTACTGAAGTACAATTATTTGAGATACTATCTGAAATATCAAGTATCCTTTTCTTTCTGATGGGAGCAATGACAATTGTAGAAATAATTGATATACATGGNGGCTTTAGNGTAGTTACTGATAGGATTAAAACAACAAGTAAGCTCAGATTGTTTTGGATTCTTGGTTTTGTTTCATTCTTCTTCTCAGCTCTTCTTGATAACCTTACAACATCAATAATAATGGTCTCATTAACTCGAAAATTTATAGCTGATCAGAAAGACAGGTGGTTTTTTCTAGGAATGATAATCATAGCTGCAAATGCTGGAGGAGCTTGGTCTCCAATCGGAGACGTAACAACTACAATGCTATGGATAGGGGATCAAATTACCACATACGAAGTANTAACTAAGTTAATAATGCCNAGTTTAGTTTGTTTAATTGTGCCACTTATCATTATGTCACCAAAGGTGAAGGGTACATTTACGAGACCCGATACNGATAAAATGGAAGTATCTCATCACACAACAGACAGAACAAGAAATATTGTTTTTTATAGCGGTGTAGCTGGATTAGTTTTTGTGCCGGTATTTAAGTCAATTACACATTATCCACCTTTTATGGGTATGATGTTAAGTTTAGGGTTTTTATGGCTTCTGACTGATCTTTTACACAGAAAAGACAATCAAGAAGATAAAAGATATTTTTCTGCATACCATGCATTAGAAAAAATGGATGTNCCAACCTTATTATTTTTCTTAGGAATTTTACTTGCTGTTGGAAGTCTTCANGCTGCAGGNCAACTTGGCCAAATGGCNGTATTTTTAGATAACGAGATTGGAACTGANACAAATAATGGTGTTTATACGATTGGTCTTATTATAGGTCTNTTATCAGCAATTGTAGATAATGTCCCTTTGGTTGCTGCTGCAATTGGAATGTATCCTTTAGAAATTGGTGGGGCAGGNTTCTTTGCTCAAGATGGTTTATTCTGGCAGTTTCTTGCATATTGTGCNGGAACAGGTGGAAGTGCCTTAATCATAGGTTCTGCTGCAGGTGTTGCTATTATGGGGCTTGAAAANATTCCTTTTTTCTGGTATATGAAGAAAATAACAATTTATGCTGTTGTAGGATATTTTTGTGGAGCTGCTGCATATGTTTTACAAAATATGCTTCTAAGTTAATCTTTACACGAGCTTATTATTTGTANTAGNCTNTGTGATGANTCAAGGCCTTTATCACCATGNTTTCCTCCACATCTTTCAAGAGCTTGATTTAAGTTATTTGTAGTTAATACTCCAAATATTACAGGTTTTTCTTTTTGAATNGACACATTCANTAGACCATTTGCTACAGCATTTGATATATAAACATCATGATCAGTTTCNCCTTTTATAATACAACCCAATGCTATGACACCATCTACATTATATTTAGAAATTAGATAGTTTGACATATAGACTAATTCCATGCTGCCTGGAACTTCCTTTGAAATAATATTCTTTTTCTGAACTCCTGATTCTAAAAGAAAATTATAAGAGGAGTTATATAATAAATCTGTTATTTGATTATTCCAAGATGATTTTATAATCCCTACTTTACAATTTTCAAATTCCTTTTCATCATATCTTTTGAATGTAGGTGAATGAAAACTCATAATAGCAATCCTTCAATTCTAGATTTATTTTTTACAGAAGTTTGATACTCAGGTGAATTTTTAAAATCCTCAATAATTTCTTCATATGTATCTAATGCAGAATTTAGATCACCTATTTCCTCATATACAAGCGCAAGCTTTAATAGATAGTTTGGGGTAAAGTATTCATTTGGATTTTCATTTGACGCTTTTTTAAAGTAATAAATTGCATTTTCTAAATCTGAAATTTCTACATAAGCATCCCCAGCTAGTGAGTACGCTCTTGCTTGTATTAATAGATCGGAAGAAGAAAATTCCGTTAAATATTTTATCGCATTTTCATAGTTTCCTAATTTCAAATATGACGCTCCCGCATAAAATTTAGATAGATTAGCTGCGTCAGATAAGCTATATTCATCAATTATTTCAAGAAAACCATAATTGTTTCCATCACCATTAAGTGCTTGCACTAAACTATCTTTTTCAAAATAATAAACAGCTTGAAACATTTCTTCTTGAGCGGTATTGTTCTGGTTTTCTTTAAAGTAAGAAAAAGCAGAAAACCCAAGGATTAAAAGAACAATAACTCCCAATACAGAATAAATTATATTTTTATTATTATTAATAAATTCCTCAGACTTGTTTAGAGTATCGTTTAATGCCTCTGTATTTTCAATTGGAAGTATATTATCGTTTTCTTTTTTTGGCTTTCTAATTTTGACCATAATTTATCACTCTTTTAAAAATGGATAATCTTTTTGTACGTAAATATCATTATAAGCCTCTTCGGGTTCTGGGTAAGGAGAATTCTCAGAAAACTCAACTGATTTTTTTACTTGATCTTTTATCTGTTGATCTATAGTATCTATATCATCTTGTTTTAAGATCTTTTTGGTTAACACCATTTTTTTAACTTGTTCTATTGGATCTTGATCTTTATAACTTTCAACTTCTTCTTTCGATCTATACTTTGCAGGATCTGACATAGAATGCCCTTTATATCTATAAGTTCTAAATTCTAATAATGTTGGTCCTTCACCATCTCGTGCTCTCTTCGCTGCCTTTGCTACTGCCCTATGAACTTTGATAACGTTCATCGCATCTACCGGCTCTGATGGAATATTATAAGATAGTCCTGATTTATAGAGTTCAGTTACATTTGATGTTCTGTCTACTGAAGTTCCCATGGCATAACCATTATTTTCTATTATAAAAATAACAGGTAATTTCAAAAACATCGCAATATTAACCGCCTCATGAAAAGCACCAATTCTTAATGCTCCGTCTCCAAAGAAAGTAAGACAAACATTTCCTGTTTTTTTATATTTTTCTGAAAACGCGATTCCAGCTCCCATAGGTATTTGATTTCCAACAATTCCATGTCCCCCAAAAAAATGTTTCTCCTTATCAAACATATGCATTGATCCGCCTTTACCTTTAGATATACCCGTNGCCTTCCCAAATAACTCGGCCATGATTTTATCAGGATTAGTGCCAAGAGCTAATGGATGAGCGTGATCTCGGTAGGCAGTAATATATTTATCTCCTTCCCTTAAAGCAGAAACGCAACCAGAAGCACAAGCTTCTTGACCAATATATAAATGACAAAAACCTCTAATTTTTTGTTGGCCATATAACCTTCCAGCCATCTCCTCAAACCTTCTCATCAAAAGCATAGACTTAAGCCAATAAATGTAAGTTGAGGAACTAAACTCTTCCTTAACTTTAGATTTTATTTTCTTTTCTTTAGTAGCTGGCATATTTTATCTTTAAAAAGTAATCAAATAAAAATTAATTTATTTACATTAAAATCAATTCCTATTTTTTGCACAAATATATATGCATATTGATAAAATAAAGATTAATAATTTTAAAAATTATAATTCTGCTGAGATAAGCTTTTCTAGCAAAATAAATTTTTTATATGGTAAAAATGGAGCAGGAAAAACAAATTTATTAGACGCAATATATTATTTATCATATGGGAAGAGCATGATAAATAGTTTTGATTTAGAAAATATTAACCACAATAAATCATTTTTTATGATTAGTGGATCATACTCAAATAACAAAAATTATAAATGTACTTTTGAAACGTCTAGCACCAAAAAAATATTTGAAAATGAAAATAAATACGATAATATAAAACAACATATTGGAAAAATACCTTTAGTATTTATAAACCCATACGATATAAACCTCATTAGAAATTATAGTAGCAATAGAAGAAGATTTTTTGATCAAATATTTTCTCAAACAGATAATAATTATTTAGAAAATTTAATTTCATATAATAGGCTATTAAAACAAAGAAATGCATATCTAAAAAGCCTAAATTCTTTAGATAACATTGATAAAAATCATATTAAATCATACGATGAAAATCTAATTACACTTAATAGATATATTGAAAAGATAAGAAGTGAAGAAATAAAAAATTTTAATAAAATATTTAGTGAAACAGCATCAAAATTGAGTAATGAAANCACAAAACTAAATATTACATACTATTCAAATTTTAAGCAAGAAATGGATAGCGGATCGTTTGATAAATATTTAGAAAAAGATTTTTTTACAAAAAAAACAAATATAGGAATACATAATGACGACTATATCTTTGAAATGGATAAAAAATTAATAAAAAGGGTTGGCTCCCAAGGACAACAAAAAACATTTATAATTGCTCTTAGAATAGCTGAATTTAAAATTTTAAATGAAAGACTTCAAACAGTACCTATTATGCTTCTTGATGACGTATTTCATAAATTAGATGATAAAAAAATAGATTTATTATTAGATTATCTAAAAGAGAATGACTTTAATCAAATTATAATTTCAGATTCNATAAAGAATAGACTTAAAAAAATTGAAAAAAAGATTAAAGAAATAAAAATATTTAAAATAGTCAGTGGTAATGTTTATGAAAGATAAAAGAAGATCAAAATTATTATCAATTAAAGATTTAACTCAAGAGTTTTACAAAAAAGAAAAAATAAAAAAGGGTTTTAATGATATTTCAATTTATGAGACCTGGAAAAAAATTACAGATAAAAAAACTCATGAGAGAACTAAAAAATTATTTACAAAAGAAAATAAACTGTTTATAAAAATAAGCTCAGCCCCCCTTAGAAATGAATTATCAAATAATAAAGTGATTTTATTAAGTAAAATAAAAGAAGAACATAATTTTATAGATGAACTTTACTTTATTTAATAATCAAGTTTAAGTTTATTTTGATTTAATAATAAAATAGCAACACCAATAAAAATATATGAATCGGCAAGATTAAAAACTGGCCATAACGATAAATAAGATCCTCCTAATAAGGGTATCCAATCTGACAAATACCCTTCCCAAATATCTATATAGAACATATCTATAACCTGCCCATTAAATAAAGCAAATGGTGCATTNTATGGAGCATTATTATAAATAATTCCATAAAACACACTATCAATAACATTTCCAATTGCNCCTGAAAGAATGAGTGATATACAAATTAAAAGCAAAGGGCTAGTTTTTTTATCTAATAGTTTTAGAAGATAAAAACCAATTAAGAATGATGCAAATAATCTAAATAATGAAAGAATCAATTTAGTATATTTAAAATCAAAATTAATTCCAAAAGCCATTCCTGGGTTTTCAATATGATATAATTTAATAAAATCTCCAATAATAGATATTTCAGTATGCAATGGCATATTTACATGAACTATATACTTAACAAATTGATCTAATAATATCAGAGAAACTATAAGTGTAAAGTATCTTAATTTCATGTTTCTTATACTTTTTTAATTTTAAATTTAACTTCAGTAAGCGCTACTTCATTAGAGGCAATATCAATATCCATCATACTTGGCATATCAATATTTTCAGTAGTAATAAGATTAATAGATTGAGTTTCATTACAAATAAAATCCTTATGTTTTAGNAGAAAAGAATTTATTTCTTTTGAATGATTACTTATATAAATTTCAATTTTATCTGTGACCTCAAGTTTTATTTCTTTTCTTTGATTTTGTATTTTATTTATAAACTCTCTTGAAACACCTTCAGCGAGCAAATCATTATCAATAGATATATCTAATGCAATTGTAAAGGTATCATTACTAGCAACTTGCTTACCCTCTATCTGACCAAATAAAATTTCTACTTGGTTAAGTAATAAATCTAATTTTAAGCCGCCATCCAACTCAAAATTAATTGATTCATCTTTTTCCAATTGAGTAATTTCATCTTGNGTCATAGAAGATATTCTCTCTGCTACTATTTTCATATTCTTTCCATGAATTGAACCTAACTCCTTATAATTAGGCTTAATTTTTTTTGTAAAAACTTTAGAGTTATCATGTACATATTCAATTTCTTTTACATTGATCTCTGATAAAATAATTTTTTCAACATCTTTTATCTCATTTTCCATATCTAATGATTTCATAGGTATTGAAATCTTTGATAAAGGTTGCCTAACTCTTATTTTTTCTTTCTTTCGTATAGAGTGAACCAAAGAGGAAATACTTTGAGCATATGACATTTTTCTTTCTAAAACTTCTGAAATTCTTTCATTATCTACTTTTGGAAACTCTAAAAGATGAACTGATTCAGAGTTTGAAATATTAAATGCATTTAAGTTTTTAAATAATTTTTCAGAGTAAAATGGTATAAAAGGAGATGAAATTATAGAGATTTTATATAAACATTCCAATAAGGTCTGATATGCCATAAGCTTATCTTGAGTTAAATCACCCTTCCAAAATCTTTTTCTATTTAATCTGATATACCAATTACTTAAATCATCATTTATAAACTTATTTATCTGTCTTGATGATTTTGTTGGATCATAATTGTCAAGTTTATCCTCAACGAACTTTATAAGAGAATTCAACTTACTTATTATCCACTTATCTTCATAACTTCTTTTTTCATATGGAATCAATTTTTCATTACCNGTAAATCCATCAATATTTGCATAAAGAGCAAAGAAATTATATGTATTGTTTAGTGTACCAAAAAACTTTCGAAGTATTTCAGATATGCCATCAATATCAAACTTTAAATTATCCCACGGATTAGAATTAATTACCATATATAATCTTGTAGCATCAGGACCAAATTTTTTAATTACNTCAAAAGGGTCTATTGCATTCCCCAATCGTTTAGACATCTTATTTCCATCTTTATCTAACACTAACCCATTAGATATCACATTTTCATAACTTACCTTTCCAAATAACATTATTGAAATTGCATGTAGAGTAAAAAACCACCCTCGTGTTTGGTCTACACCCTCAGCAATAAACTTAGCTGGAAACATTTTATCAAAAACATCTTTATTCTCAAATGGATAATGATATTGAGCAAATGGCATCGAACCTGAATCATACCATACATCAATTATGTCTGTTTCTCTATACATTGGTGACCCTTCTTTAGATGCTAAAATAATTTCATCAACAAAAGGTCTATGCAAATCAATATTATCAGAAATATTATTTTTCATAAATCCTAAATCAACTGACTTTTTAATTTCTGATTTCAATTCATTAATACTCCCTATACAGATTTCATCTTTACCATCTTTGGTCCTCCATATAGGAAGTGGTGTTCCCCAAAACCTAGATCTACTCAAATTCCAATCAACAAGATTTTCTAGCCAGTTACCAAAACGACCTGTACCTGTAGACTCAGGCTGCCAATTAATGTCCTTGTTTTTATTAATAAAATCATCTTTAAGTTTAGTGGAATTTATAAACCAAGATTCTAGAGGATAATATAATATAGGCTTATCTGTTCTCCAGCAGTGAGGATAACTGTGTTCATACTTTTTAACATCAAAAGCTTTATTTTCTTTTTTAAGTTTAATTGAAATTTGTTCGTCTGTTGTTAATCCCTCTACATCTGAAAATGCCTTGACCTGTAGACCCGCAAAATCTATAATTTCTTTTACAAATTTACCTGATTTATCAACTATTGGTACATCCTCATTTTTATCATTTTTCACAAAAATCCCAGGTAAATTATTTTTCTTAGAAACATAGAAATCATCAGAACCAAAAGTTAAACTTATATGAACTATTCCTGTTCCCTCGTCGGTAGTAACAAAATCACCTGAAACAACTGTAAAGGCTGGCTTTTCTGCTTTAACATAAGGTAATAATTGATCATAATCAAAGCCAATAAGATCCTTACCTTTAAATGTTTTTAAAATTTTATAGGGCAAGTTTTGTTTATCAAAAATTAATTCTTCAGAAGTTTTTAAATTATTAGAATCAAAAAATTTTTCTATACATTTTTCTGCAATAATTACATTAATTTTTGACTCAGTGTACTTATTAAAAGTTTCAATTAAATTATACTTAATTTTTTCACCTACTGCTAAGCCGTTATTAGCTGGCAAAGTCCAAGGAGTTGTTGTCCATGCCAGAAAGTAACAATCACTATCTCCGATTATTTCCTGAGACTTTTTATTTTTTTGTATCTTAAACTGTGCTGTTAAAGATGTGTCCTTAATATTTTTATAAGCACCTGGCATATTAAGTTCATGAGAACTTAAACCAGTTCCTGCGGCAGGAGAATATGGTTGAATAGTGTACCCTTTATATAAAAGTCCTTTTTTATACAGCTCTTTTAATGACCACCATANTGATTCGATATAATTATTTTTAAAAGTTATATATGCATCATCTATATCTAACCAATAACCAATACTTTCTGTAAGTTCTTCCCATGCCTCTTTAAATTGCATGACCGCAACTTTACATTCTTCATTATATTTTTCAATTGAAATTTTATTTCCAATATCATCTTTAGTTATACCTAAATTTTTTTCAACCTGAAGTTCAACTGGCAAACCATGTGTGTCCCAACCACCTTTTCTATAAACTCTATAACCTTTAAGTGTTTTATATCGACAAAAAATATCTTTTATAGTTCTNGCCATNACATGGTGAATTCCNGGCATACCATTTGCTGANGGTGGTCCNTCNTANAAAGGAAAAATTTTNTCTTCTGATCTACTGCTAATTGACTTCTCAAAAATATTATTTGAGTTCCAATAAGAAATAATTTCCTTACTTACCTTATAATAATCAATTGAAGATTGTTCATTAAACTTTCCTGTTCCCATCTATCTTACTTTTTATAGAAATATAAAATTATACTTGGCAATAAAGTTAAATTGGTAATCATAGCCACAAATAAAATTATTGATGTTAGGACTCCTAANACAATTGTCCCCCCAAAATTAGAAAATGCAAATATTATAAATCCAAAAAAGAGAATAAATGATGTAAAAATCATTGATCTACCAGTTTGGTTTATGGTGTTAATAATAGAATCTTCTAAACTTTTGCTTAGAAGTTCATTTTTAAATTTTGCAAGAAAATGAATAGAATAGTCTACCGATATACCAAAAACAATGCTAAAAACTAATGCTGAACTAGGTTTCAGGGGAATATTAAAATATCCCATAATTCCNCCTGCTATAATCAGAGGTATAATATTTGGAATTAAAGAGATTAACACCATTTTAAAATTCTTGAATAANAGAGACATAATTATACTTATAATAAAGAATGCTAATAACATACTTTGTAATAGATTTTCAACTAAAAAATTAATTCCCTTTATAAAGATTAATGTGGTTCCCGTCATGGCAACCTCAGCTTTTGAATTTGAAAATATTTTTTCAATCTCAGGTCTAATAACATTTTTTACTACAGAATCTAACTTTANAGAACCTAAATCCGCAACATTTAATGAGATTCTCATTTTCTGACCTATCGAATCNACAAATGATTTAGATAAATTATCATTAGATACATTATTTTCNTAACCNTCTGAAATATATCGGAAAATAAAATTTTTATCTCTATTATTTGGAAGGGTATAGAATGAAGGATTGTTATTATAATAAGCTTGTCTTGATGCTTTAATAAAAGTAACTAATGATACTGGAGAGGAAACATAATCCTTTTGTTCTAAAAATTGCTCTAGTCTATCAACTCGTTTAAGTAAGTTAAGGTTTTGAATTCCTTTCCTCATTTTAGTATCAACTACTATTTCAAGAGGCATTACACCTGAAAAATTTGATTCGAAAAACTTTAAATCTTTCATTAAAGAACTCTCCGCAGGTACATCATCTACTAAGAATGAAACTGATTTTATTTTTGATAATCCATAAAAAGAAACAATCAGGATAATANTAGATACTACAAAAACCCTTTTCTTGTGTGAAAAAGAAATTTCACGAAAAGTATTAATTAAATAATTTATAAACCCATAGTTTAAATAATTAACCTGATTACTTTTAGGTTTCGGCAAAGCCAAGTAAATAGATGGCAATAAAAAAATACTTACAAAGAAAGTAGCCAATACATTAATACCCGCTACAATCCCAAATTCAGTTAATATTTTTATGTCTGTTGTGGAAAGAACAAAAAAACCTACAGCAGTCGTTAAGTTAGTAATTAGAGTAATTAACCCTATCGTCTTTATAACATATACTATCGCCTTTTTCTTATCTTTTAATTTTTCAATTGAAAAATGATAGTAGTTTAACATATAAACACAATTTGGAATTCCAATAACAACAATTATTGGAGGAAGTAACCCTGTTAGTAAAGTAATTTTAAAACCAAATAATGCTAATGTCCCAAAAACCCATGTGACAACTATTCCAATAATAATTAACGGAACAAAAACTGTATCAATTGATCTAAAGAAGATAAATAAAATTATTCCCAATACTATGACAGATACAATCAATAACATTGTGAGCTCCTTTTTTACACTCTCAGCAAGAACATATCTTGAATAAGGAAGTCCAGCATAATGGAGCTTAATTCCAGATTCTGAACTAAATTTTTCACTTGTAGAAATTAAATCATCCATTAATTTATTTCTACTTTCAGAGTTTAATACATTTTTATCAATTGTAACTAGTAAAGTGAGAGCTCCATCATCATTAAGTATTTTTCCTTCGTAAAATTTTTCGTTTTTTATCTGGATTAACAGACTGTCATATTCATCTTGAGAGTTCGGAAAAGGATCAAATATATTTATGAAATTAAAATTTTTCTTTTCATTATTTTTTTTAAGAGCTTGTAATCTTGGTAATCCTAAAGCACCTTTTACTCCGTATATACCTTCAATCTTACTAACATAATCGTTATATAACTTGAACTTTTCAATATTAAAAATTGATGAGTCTTTCAAACCTATAGCAAATACATTCCCATCCTCTCCAAACGTGTTTTTGAATGAATTATAGTACATCATTTCTTCATCAGTATCTGGTACTGTCTGAGAAAAGTCATAGTTATATTCTACATCTAATCCTTTATACCCCATAAAGGCCGTGTAAATCAGAATTAAAAAAATGAAAAGCTTTCTGTTATTTAAAACAAAGTGTGAGAATTTTTCTGCCATCAAATTTTCCTTAATAAATTATTTATAGATGTGAATTTAGTGATATGAGTTTCTAAATTTTTAATAGGAATTCTTTCTTGTTTCATTGAATCTCTATTTCTAATTGTAACTGAATCGTCTTTTAAAGAATCATAATCAACAGTAACACAAAAAGGAGTTCCAATAGAATCTTGCCTTCTATATCTTTTACCTATAGAATCTTTATAATCATATTGAGTGTTAAAATTTAATTTTAAATCATCATATATTTTAATAGCTTTTTCTGAGAGTCCATCTTTATCATTCAAAGGCATAACTGCAACTTTTATAGGTGATATCTCAAAAGGTAGCTTTAAAACTATTCTTTCAGATCCATCATCTAACTTTTCAGTTTTAAGTGCTGATGACATTACAGATAAAAACAACCTATCTAAACCTATTGAAGTTTCAACTACATATGGAATGTAACTCGAGCCAGATTTTTGATCAAAATAATTTAATTTTTTACCAGAATATTCTTGATGATTTTTTAAGTCAAAGTCTGTTCTCGAATGTATACCCTCAAGCTCTTTAAATCCCATAGGAAAATTAAATTCAATATCACATGCAGCATTTGCATAATGTGCTAAATTTTCATGATCATGAAATTTATAAGAATCTTTTCCTAAACCTAAAGCGTAATGCCAATTCATCCTTTTCTCTTTCCATTTTTCATACCATTCCATCTCTGACCCTGGCTCAACAAAAAATTGCATTTCCATTTGCTCAAACTCTCTCATTCTAAAAATAAATTGCCTAGCAATAATTTCATTTCTAAATGCTTTTCCTATCTGAGCTATTCCAAAAGGTATTTTGACTCTAGTTGAATTTACAACATTTAAAAAATTAAGAAATATTCCTTGGGCTGTTTCAGGTCTTAAATATATTTTTTTTGATGAGTCTGATGAGGCTCCTATTTCCGTAGAGAACATTAAGTTAAATTGCTTTACATCCGTCCAATTAGAAGTGCCTGATATAGGATCATTAATATTTAAAGAATCAATTAAATTTTTTAAACCTTTTAAATCATTTGACTTGAGACATGAATTCATTTTAGATGAAACTTCATCAATATGGTTAGAATATTTTAATACTCTTTCATTGGTTTCTCTAAAAACTTTCTCATCAAATTTGTCTCCAAATCTCTTTCTCGCTTTTTTAACTTCCTTTTCTACTTTAGAACTTATCTTAGAAATATAATCCTCAATTAGTACGTCTGCCCTATATCGTTTCTTTGAATCTTTATTATCAATTAATGGATCATTAAACGCATCGATATGACCAGAAGCTTTCCATGTCATAGGATCCATAAAGACTGAGGAGTCAATTCCCACTATATTATCATTCATTTGAGTCATGGATTTCCACCAAAACTCCTTCAAATTATTTTTAAGTTCTGATCCATATGGGCCATAATCATACACTGCACTTAGACCATCATAGATTTCACTTGATTGATAAATAAAACCATTTGCCTTTGAGTGAGAAATAACTTTCTTTAGTATATCGTTGTTATCCATTCGACAAATATAACTTTACAATCTTTTTAAAACTAACTATCAAATCTTAATGTTAACTTATCCAAACTATTTCTTGACCCCAAAAAGGTTATTATATCTTCTTTTAATAGACGTGTGTATCCATGGCTAAGAATTATTTCTTCATTTCTTTTGACAGATAGCATTAAAACATCTCTAGGAAGCTTTAAATCTCGTAAAAGAGATCCAGATATTTTTTCATTTAATAACATAATGTCTCTGACCTCTTTATCCTTTTCCTTACCTAAAAATATCGAGGTGCCTAGAGGAGATCTAACATATTGATCTATTAAATTTATAATTGCATCCGAGGGATGAATTAATTTGATATTAAACTCAGAAAATAAATCAGCGTTTAGATACTCATTAATTCTAACAATAAGATTTTTGTTACCATAAGTAGAGTGAGATAATTTACATATTTCCTCATTAATTACATCTGAACAAAAACAGATAGCCGAATCTGCTTTGGCATATTCTATATTATCAAAATTATATTTATCGACACTTTCAATCTTTATCATATTTATTCCCTTAGGAACCTTAAGAGACTTATTTGTTTCAAAAATTACTATATCAACGTCCCAATCTCTAGATTTCAATAGAGACGCAACAGATAAAGACTGTGGCTCAAGCCCAAAAATTATTACTCTCTTTTTTTTCGATAATGAAATTTTTTTTCTTCTGTTTGTCTCTTTCAAATAATTAAGTGCCCATTTAAAAATTGGTGGCCCCACAAATTGACTAATTATTATTGAGGAAATTAAAATCATTGATATTTGTCCGACAATTTCATTCTCCCAATAATAGAACTCTTTTTGTATAAGCTGAATTAACCCCAACGAGACACCAGCCTGAGTAATGTGAGGAGTCCAACCAAGAAGCTTAAAACTCAAATGATCTTTTGCAAGATGCCCACCCAAATAAGAAGCTAAAAAAAGTGATATAATTCTTATTATAAAGAATAAAATAGCGTATTGAAATACCTGAAACACAAGTAATATATCTAATGATACTCCTATAAGGGTAAAGAAAACAACATAAATATATTTACCCGAAACATCGATAAAATCTAAAAATTCAAGTCTCTTATCAGTTCTATTAATTACGTATATTCCAGAAACCATACATATTAAAAGTGGNTCAAAAATTATTTCTTTACTAANTAATANCAATGATATTTCCCTTATGTAGTCAGAAAAAACGAAAGCTGAAAAACCTACAATGANTAATANAAAGTATTTTAAGTATTTATTAATACTAACATTAAGAAAAAGATTTAAGAGAATTCCATACACAAAACCAATAAATNCTGAAATAANAATTTCAAAAATTATTATTANCATACTTAATATTTGAANAGANCCNGAATCTATTGATTTAATTAACGAAAATATAATTGCAAACAATAAGATAACTCCAAAGTCAGAAAGACATAACACACCCATTGACGTGGAGGTAAATTTTCCTTTAGCTCTAAGTTCATTTATTACAGCTATGGCTGATGCAGGAGATCTTGCAACAAAAATTGAGGCACATAATAGAGATAAGTATATTTTAATATCAAATTGAATATTATCAAAAAAACCTAAAGTATTAAATGCTAAAAAAACCAGAATAAAGCCTACAGAAAAGGTTATTAGTATACTGCTTAATGTATTCCACTTTATACTATTAAAAGTACCTTTTATTTCTTTAAAAAAAAGCTCAGACCCCGCAGCAAAAGCAATAAAGCCTAGTGATAAATCAAACATGAATTCAATTTCTTTTATTACCGCATTGCTAATTAAACCTAAAACACTTGGACCTATAAATACGCCAACAATAATTAAACCAGTTACTAGAGGTAGACCAAATTTTTTAAGTTGAGAACTTAGATAAAATGAAGATATACATACTATTAAATATGTTAAGAGGAATAATATTGAGTCCGAAGAAAGATTATAAAAAAATTCCAATAGATTACAACTTCAGATACAAAGTTACAAAATTAGAAAGTATTATAAGATGAAGAAAATATGTGTTTTTTGTGGGTCAAGTAAACCAGAAAATCATACGAATTTAGAAAATGAAGTAATTAGCCTAGGTAATTTAATATTAAAGAAAAAGCTTCAACTAGTTTATGGGGGAGCTAAGATTGGGTTAATGGGATTAGTTGCCAATACTATTCTAAAAGGAGGAGGATATGTAACTGGAATTATACCTAAACTTTTATCAAAAAAAGAGATAATAAATAAAGAAGTTTCTAATCTTATAATAGTTAATAATATGCATCAAAGAAAAAAAAAGATGTATGATCTATCTGATGCTTTTATAATTCTCCCTGGTGGAATTGGGACATTGGAAGAATTTTCTGAGATAACAACCTGGAAAATTTTAGGAATAGAAAAAAAGCCCATTTTTCTCTTAAACTTTGATGGGTTTTATGATCATCTAATTCAACAATTTGAGGTTATGGAGAAATATAATTTTTTATATTCACATATACTCAGGGAGGTAATTATAATTAATTCTATTTCTGATCTTGACAGCCTTCTTTAAATTAACTTAAGAAAGAAATTAGTACTCCAGCAGCTACCGCAGAGCCAATAACGCCAGATATATTACTTGCCATTGCGTAATGCATAATATGATTTTTAGGGTCGTGTTTTATAGCTATTTCATTAGCAACTCTACTTGCCATAGGAACAGCACTCAATCCTGTAGCACCAATTAAAGGATTAATTTTTTTCTTAGTGGTTAAATTAAATATTTTAACAGCTAAAATTCCGCCAATTATTGAAATTACAAAAGCAAAAAGTCCTCCAATAATAATTCCAAGAGTTTGGGTGTTTAAAAAAGAGGCTGGAGTCATGGTTGCCCCTATAGATAACCCAAGGAAAATAGTACTAGTATTTAAAATATTATCTGAAGCAGCTTTAGATAATCTACCAGTAGAGGATCCAATTTCTTTAATTAGATTACCAAACATTAGAAAACCAATCAATGGAGTTGAAGATGGGACTATTAAAGAAACTACTATTGTCATTACGATAGGAAAAATGATTTTAATTCTAGATAGATTTTTAATTTCATTAGAAGAAGGGAATTTTTCATCCTGCTCTTTCATATTAATTAATAATTCATTTTTAGTGACAGTAAACTTTACTATAAATGGAATAATAACAGGAACTAAAGCCATATAAGAATATGCAGCAATAGCAATTGGACCTAATAGATGAGGGGCTAATACTATAGAGGTGTAAATTGCAGTAGGACCGTCAGCTCCCCCAATAATTGCTAGTGAAGCAGCTTCTTGATTAGTGAAACCTATTAAACTAGCAATAATTAAAACTGTAAATATTCCAATTTGCGCAGCAGCTCCAAAAAAAACTAAACGTAAGTTTTTTAACATTGGACCAAAATCTGTTAACGCTCCCACTCCCATAAAAATAAGAGGCGGTAAAAAACCAGTTTTAATTAAAGAATAATATAAGAAGTTTATTATTCCATATTGTTGAGCAATCTCAATAAGACCTAAACTTTCATCTATTTTAACAACTCCTAAATTTGATCCAGGAATATTAGCAATTAATATTCCAAATCCAATCGGGACAAGGAGAAGAGGCTCGTATTTTTTAGATATTCCTAGATATAACAAGAATACAGAAATAACTATCATTAAAATGTAGTTAGGCTCTAACAATAATTCGTTAAAACTTGTCATATCTATTATTTTTTGAATAAAATCCATGGTATTAATTAATTATAAATAAAATATCGTCGTCATAAATATCATCACCATCATTAAAACATACTTGCATAATCTTCCCTGAATAGTCAGATTTAATTGCATTTATTACTTTCATTGACTCAATATAACAAATTACGTCCCCTTTGTTTATTTTATCACCAACCTTAACTGGATTTTCATCAGGATCCTTTGTAAAAAACACTCTGCCTTCAATCGGGGAAATAATTTTTTGTCCCTTAACAATTTTTTTGTTTGAAATTGATTCTTTTTTAGCAGTATCTAATATGTAATCTACTTCATAACTTACCTCATTAACCTTTAATATTTTTGTCATTTTTTTAGATGGTTCATCTTTAGACACAATTTTCGATTGCTTTTTTAATTTAATGTCTTCAGCTATTTTTTTCTTAGCATCACCTGACTTAAAATCTAAATATTGAGTTTTGTGTAAAGAATATTCCAGTAATTCTTCATCATCTTGACCAAAATCCCAATTTTTTGATTTCATCTCGTTTCTGTTAATATCTAATACATCTTCTATGAGGTCTTGTGGATTTCCATCATAAAATTCTTTTCCTAAATCTTTTGATAACTTTTTAATTTCTTCACCTAATGCTCCAGGAAGTTTACCAGATTTTCCTAGAAGCATATCCCAGGTATTATCATCTATTAGACTCCATCTTTCTTTACCCTTTATTTGATTTAAGACATTTACTATAGCAACATTTTTAACATATTGACTATAAGGTGTAACCAAAGGCGGATAACCCATTATCGGCCATATATATTTTACCTCATCAACAAGAGATGAAAATAAACTATCTAAACTAATTTCTTTTTTCTTATTTTTTTGAAGCCATTTATTGATACTTATATGGCTTTTTTCAAGATCGTTCATCAAACTTCCCATCATCCCGCCTGGTAGTCCCGATTCAATTAAAAGAGAGTTCATTAATCTATTTTTAGGATTAATATAAAGTCCCAAATAATCATCTATAAATTCTTGCGTTAAACCTTTTACTTCCATGTAGGCTTTTCGATTTATGTCTTTTACTTTAAATCCATCATCTTTTAAGATTTCATGAACTGTTAACAAATCGGCATGGGTAGTACCCCATGATAAAGGTTCCATGGATACATCTATTATATCGACACCACATCGAGCTACTTCCAAAGAAGATGCTACTGAGAAACCCGGTCCAGAATGACCATGATATTGTACAATTATATTTGGATTATATTTCTTTATTCCTTTTACAATTTTACCCAGAGAAGAAGGCCTGCCTATACCTGCCATATCTTTAATTGCAATCTCATCAGTACCAAGCTCAATTAATTCTTTAGCAAGATTTATATAGTAATCGACAGTATGTATTTTAGAATGAGTTATACAAAGACAAGACTGAGAAATCATTCCAGCTTTCTTAGCATATTCTATAGAAAGCTTTAGGTTTCTTATATCATTNAACCCATCAAATGATCTTGCTATATCTGTACCTTGTTTCTTTTTTACTGAAAACATTAACTCTCTAACATCTTTAGAAACTGGGGACATGGTTAAAGCATTTAATCCTCTTTCTAACATTTGAGTTTGAATGCCCGCTTCATTAAATGGTTTAGTCCATTTTCTTAATACATCATTTGGATTTTCGCCTGCTAATAGCTGTATTTGTTCAAAGCCTCCACCATTAGTTTCAATTCTATCCCAACATCCCATATTTATTATTGGCTCAGCCACC
>NZWZ01000022.1 GCA_002701745.1 Flammeovirgaceae bacterium | reverse complement strand
TTAATGTTCAAATATTGGAATCCATGTAGTTCCCGAGTTCTTAGTTTTCCAAACATTTCCAGAAGCAGTTGTAACATACCAGGTACTTGTATTTGAATAATCTTTAATAACTTTTGTTATTCTTCCTGATACTTTAGCGGGGCCTATATTTCTGACAGGAATATTGTCAAATAATGAGGTTTGCATTACTTGAGATCCTTTTTTTTGAGCAGATAGATCAAAAATTAGAAAAGATAAAATTAGAGTAAAAAGCAAATTTGAATTTTTCATAATGTGGTTTATTTAAAATCAAATATATGTTTTTTTATAAAAACTTATAATTTAAAATTAAAAGTGAATCACTTACTTTCAGTATTTCCCTTTATAAAAAAAATAATCAGTCACGAAAAGAATAAGAAATAGAAATATAGAAACAGCAAAAAATTCTTTATTAAGACCAGGAATCATCTGATCCATTATACTCCATCCCGTTAAAGCATAAATAATATAGTTAATTGATATTAAGAGTATATAACTCCCTATCCCTGATTTTATAGAGTTTATAATGTTTTTATTCATATAACATCAAATTTATCAATATCAGGATAAAGAAAATTATTATAAGGATATCTTTTAATATGAATTTTTCTTACCTCTCTATAAACTATCTTCTTGAACTCATCTATATTAGTTTTTTTTGTTGCCGATATAAATATCACATTTTTTCCTAGTTTAGAGATCCAAGTATTTTTCCATTCTTCCAATGTAAAGTTCATCTCGGAATACTCATTAATTAAATCTGTTTCGTCATATTCCTCTCTTTTGTATTTGTCTATCTTATTAAAAACAACAATAGTAGGTTTATTATGAGCTTCGATTTCTTTTAAAATCCTATTTACAGAATCCATATGTTCTTGGAAACTAGTGTGGGATATGTCAACAACATGAATTAATAAATCAGCTTCCCTGACTTCATCGAGAGTACTCTTGAATGATTCAATAAGTTGAGTAGGAAGTTTTCTTATAAAACCTACAGTATCACCAAGTAAAAAAGGAAGGTTTCCAATAACAACTTTTCTAGTAGTAGTATCTAGTGTTGCAAAAAGTTTGTCTTCTGCAAAGACACTTGACTTACTTATTGAATTCATAAGAGTTGACTTACCTACATTAGTATAACCAACAAGAGCTGTCCTTATTAACTTACCTCTATTTCCTCTTTGAACAGACATCTGTTTATCAATAGTCTTTATCTTGGACTTTAGCAAGGCAATTTTATCTCTTACAATTCTTCTATCAGTCTCTATTTCAGTTTCTCCAGGACCCCTCATTCCGATTCCTCCCTTTTGTCTTTCTAGGTGTGTCCACATTCCTCTTAGTCTGGGTAATAAGTACTGACATTGAGCAAGTTCAACTTGAGTTCTTGCATAACTAGTCTTTGCTCTTTGAGCGAAAATATCAAGTATTAAATTAGTTCTATCGAGAACCTTAATTTTTAAAATTTTACTTATGTTTTTTTCTTGAGCAGGTGATAATTCGTCATCAAAAATTATTGTTTGAATATCCATTGCTTTAACAAATGTGCTTATTTCATCCATTTTTCCTTTACCAATCAAAGTCGCTGGATTTGGATTTTCAATTCTTTGAGTGAACCTCTGAGCTACTGTACCGCCTGCTGTAAATGAGAGGAATTCTAACTCATCAAGATATTCTTGACATTTTTTATGATCTTGATTTCTATTAACTAAACCAACTAAAANTGTTTTTTCCATTAGATCCTAGATAAAAANCCTTCAAATTNAAGGTTTTTTTGTACCAAAGGTGGGAATCGAACCCACACTCCCGAAGGAACACGATTTTGAATCGTGCGCGTCTACCAGTTCCGCCACTTTGGCAAGTGGAGGCAAAAATACATTAATATCTATAAAAATTTTATTGAAATTTGAGTATGATTTTTAATACCAAGGAGGTTTGAAGCATTTCCTCTATTCATCCCTATCTCTAAATTTTCATTATAATTAAAGAGAGCAAATAAATCTGCAATTCCAACATCACTATATGAATTAGATAATTTATTAATCTTATCAATTCCAAGGTTTATCTCAAAACTNCCTGAATTTTTAGATAATACTTTATTAAAATCTGACTTTGTAATATTTGTAATGATATTACCGTAATGATCAATTCTTATTGAATGACCTACTATTTNATTATTTGTGATCTTAACCTCTACATTAGAAAATTGCTTAAATTCAGATATTGGTTTNCCTAAAGTAGTATAGTTAATTCCTGAAGCAATTTTAGATGCTACCTCCCCCATTAANTTTTCAGGAAAAGATGAATGTTTTTCACCNTCAATCTCTATNACACTTATGTTTTCTTTTGAATCTAAAAGACTGATTATTCCTGAATCAAATGTGATAACATATTGATTGTTGAGTTGAAATAAAATTATTTTATTATCATNATCAGAATTATTTACTCCAATTATATGAACTGAACCCTGAGGAAATTCCNTATATATATTTTTAAAAATATAGGCAGCATGAGAAAGGTCATACTTATTTACTTCNTGACTTATATCNACAATTTTATTNTTAGGATTATACTTAAGTACAGATCCCTTAACTGATGCNACATAATGATCNGTAGTACCAAAGTCAGAAATAAAGGTAATTATTGGCATAAGCAAATTGAATAATTTTTAAATTTGCATCAAAAAAAATATAATAAATTTTGGTAGAAAAGNTAATTGATNTAAATGATATTGAGTTAGTAGGTTTTCTNGGTATAGAAAATAAGAACATTCAGGAGGTAGANACAGCATTTCCNAAAACAAAAATTATNTCTAGAGGNAATAAAATTTCTATTAAAGGAAATAAAGAACAACTTTTAGAAGTTGAGAAAATTATTAAATCATTAATNAGTCACTATNATAAGTTTGGGAAGATTGATAANAAAACTGTACTTANTCATATAAATAATGGTTTTAGTAATGAAGAAAATGAGTCAATTGTTTATGGNTCTTCTGGAAAAAGAATTTATGCAAANACTTCTAATCAAAAAAAGATCGTTGATTTACACGAAAAAAATGATTTGCTTTTTGTAATTGGNCCAGCAGGAACAGGNAAAACCTATGTAAGTGTNGCACTAGGTGTTAAAGCTTTAAAAGAAAAGAAAATCAAAAAGATTATTATAACTAGACCAGTAGTCGANGCAGGTGAAAATTTAGGTTTTTTACCTGGGGATCTTCAAGATAAAATTGATCCATATCTTAAACCAATTTACGATGCCCTTGAAGATATGATTCCCGTNCAAAAAATGAAAAAATTCATAGAAAATAAAACAATTGAAATTGCTCCCTTAGCTTACATGAGAGGAAGAACACTAAAAAATGCTTTTATTTTATTGGATGAGGCTCAAAATACTACTGAANCACAACTTAAAATGTTTTTAACTAGACTTGGTCAGAATTCAAAAATGATTGTAACTGGAGATATATCACAGGTTGATTTAAGAAANAACCANTCTTCAGGACTTATAGATGCTCAAAATAAATTAAAAGGAATATCTGGAATAGGATTTACATTTTTAGATAGCACTGATGTNCTGAGACATAGTTTAGTAAAAAAGATTCTAGATAAATATCATAAGTCATGAATCATTTTATTATAGATTATGATTCAACTTTTATAAAGGTTGAATCTCTTGATGAATTATCNAAAATTTCAAATGGTGATGATGAAACTATCAATAATAAAATAAGCGAAATTACAAATTTAGGAATGGANGGTAAGATATCTTTTTCCGATTCATTAAGAAAAAGGATAGAGCTCATTGAATGTAACAAAGAAGATATAGTTAAAACAGTTGAAATATTAGAAAAAAAAGTNTCNGATTCGTTTAAGAATAATNTTTCCTTTTTAAAAAATAATGCGGAGAATATTTTAATNGTTTCAAGTGGNTTTCATGAATTAATTGAACCTATAGTNATNNAATATGGAATTAAAAAGGAAAATATATTTGCAAATAAGTTTTTATATGATAACNATAAAGTAATNGGNTATGANAAAAAAAATCCTTTAAGTAAATCTNNNGGAAAAGTTAANNTTCTTAAAGAATTAAAACTTAAAGGAGAAGTTCATGTAATTGGGGACGGGTATACAGACTATGAAATTAAAAAAGAAGGCTTAGCTAATTATTTTTATCTGTTTATTGAAAATATTAAAAGAGAATCAGTTGTAAAAAGTGCTGATTATTTACTAAAATCGCTAGATCAATTTATAAAAATTNTAAAATGAAAAAATTTTCATTTCCAAAATCAAAAATCAAAGTATTACTTCTAGAAAAACTAGATAAAGCAGCATATGATATTTTTTCAGNTGAGGGATATGATGTAGAANCTTATGATGGAAGCTTAGACGAAAATGAATTGATAAAAAAAATAAAAGATATTTCAATACTAGGTATAAGATCAAAAACAAATGTNACAAAAAAAGTAATTGAGTCAGCTAATAGGCTATTAAGTGTAGGAGCTTTTTGTATTGGAACAAATCAAATTGATCTAAATGAATGTGCTAAAAAAGGCATAACTGTGTTTAATGCACCCTATAGNAACACAAGATCGGTTGTAGAAATTGTTTTAGGGCAAATGATTAATTTAATGAGGTCAATTGTTGATAAATCAAATGATATGCACAGNGGAATATGGAGGAAAGATTCTATTAATTCCTATGAAATAAGAAATAAAACTATAGGAATTATTGGGTATGGGAATATNGGATCTCAATTATCTGTTNTTTGCGAATCTATNGGAATGAAAGTTATATACTATGATAAAGTTGATAAGTTATCAATTGGTAATGCCAGTAAATCTAGCTCCTTAAACTCTCTTCTNGAAAAATCTGATGTTATATCAATTCATATTGATGGAAGAAAAGAAAATACTAATTTTTTTGGTCCAAAAGAATTTAGNCAAATGAAAAATGGNTCTATTTTAATCAACTATAGTAGAGGTAATGTTTTAGATATTGACTCTTTAATAGAAAATTTATCAAATGGTAAACTTTTAGGTGCCGCTTTAGATGTTTTTCCTAAAGAACCTCTTAANAATGAAGAAGAATTTATNTCAAAATTAAGAGGACTAAAAAATGTAATATTATCTCCGCATATTGGAGGAAGTACAAAAGAAGCTCAAAAAAANATTGGATCATTTGTTCCTGATAAAATAATTGATTTNATAAATACTGGAAACACCTCAAACTGTGTCAATTTTCCAGAATTATCTCTACCGGAACAAAAAGACTCTCATAGACTTATACATATCCACTATAATGAACCAGGTGTTTTACTTAGTATCAATAAAATTATTTCAAGTTATGATNTTAATATTAAAGGTCAGTATTTAAAAACTGTTGAAAATATAGGTTATGTAATTACTGATATTGATAGAGAATATGATAAATCAGTAGTTAAAGAATTAAAAAATATTACAAATACTATTAAACTAAGGGTACTTTATTAATATGAAAGATATGTTTTTCACACCAGGGCCCTCAGAGCTTTTTTTTACTGTTGAGGATCACATAAAAAATGGCTTTAAAAAAAATATTTATTCAATTTCACATAGAAGTACAGAATTCAAAAAAATATATGAGGAATGCACTAGTAATCTTAAAAGTTTTTTAAATCTTCCTGATGATTATCATATAGCTTTTCTTTCCTCAGCTAATGAAATTTGGGAAAGAATAATTCAAAATTTAATTGAAGAAGAATCAGGTCATTGTATAAATGGAGCTTTTTCTAAAAAATTCTATGATTTTGCTTTATTAAATAAAATAAATGCAACTAAATATGAATTTAATAATCAAGAATATATANTTGATGAAATATCAACTTCCCATGAGTTATTAGCTCTTACTTTAAATGAGACAAGCTCAGGAATTATGTGTAGCAAAAACACTATAAAAGAAATAAGGTCAAGAGTTAATTCTTTGATAGCCTTAGATTGTGTAAGTGGTATTCCTGCTCTCCCTTTCAATACTTTGGATGTAGATACTTTTTATTTTTCTGTCCAGAAATGTTTCGGTTTACCTTCTGGTCTTGGTGTCTGGATATATAATGATAAATGTCTAAATAAACATAAAGAGCTAAAAGAAAAAAAAATTACAGGAACATATCATTCATTATCTAAACTTCATCAGATGGGAATAAAAAATCAAACTCCTGAAACACCGAATGTGTTAGGAATTTATGTTTTTAGTAATGTAATTAAAGATATGATGAGTATTGGAATTGAAAATATTATCAGAGATACTAATTATAAATCNACACTTCTTTACAATACAATAAACAACCATCCAGGGTTAACCTCATTTATAAAAAACAAGAGTATACAGTCAAAAACAGTAATAGTTGCCGATACTTTAAAAGAAGCAGATTATTATATTAATGAGCTAAGAAAAAAGGGGAAAATAATAGGAAAAGGCTATGGATCTTTAACAAATCAAATAAGAATCGCTAACTTTCCTACACATTCAAAAGAAGTTTTTGAATCTCTTTGTGATGAACTTAATCAATTGAAATGAAAACTGCTGTAGTTACAGGCGGAGCTAGTGGAATCGGATTAGAATTTGTAAAACTACTTATTAGTGATAATTACAAAGTGTATGTTGTAGACAATAGTCAAGAAAATTTAAGTAAATTATCATCAATAGTTAACTCAGAAAACTTTGAGTCAATTCTTCAAGATTTATCAAAAACAGACTCACCAGAAAAACTTTATAAAATTTTAAAAAATAAAAACGTTGATGTTTTGATTAATAATGCCGGTTTTGGAACTTTTGGAAAATTTCATAAAACAGATTGGAAAATTGAAAAGGATATGATTAACCTTCATGTACTTAACACAACACATCTAACTAAACTTTTTTTAAAAGACATGGTTAAAAAAAATGAGGGAAAAATTTTAAATATTGCCTCAGTTGCTGCATTTCAACCAGGACCACTTATGTCATTATATTATGCTACAAAAGCTTATATACTGCATTTTACTGAAGCTATATCCAATGAAGTAAAAGATAAGAATATTTGTATATCTGTTCTTTGTCCTGGTCAAACAAAAACCAATTTTCAAAAAAATGTTTCGACAAAAAAGAATAAAATTAAATTTAATACTGCTTGTCCTATAAAAGTTGCAAAATATGGATATGAGTCCCTTAAAAGAAATGTGACTGTTTCTGTTCCTGGCTTTTGGAATAATTTTATTATTTTTCTTGGAAGACTGTTGCCAAGATCAACTTCTACTAATCTTGTAAGATATATACAAGAAAAGAACAGGGATTAATTTATCATAATGGATAGAGAAACTGCTAGAAAAAAGATCACAAATCTTAGGGAAGAAATTGAATATCATAATAAACTTTATTATGATGACAATGAAAATATAATATCTGATTACGATTATGATTTAAAAATGAATGAACTTATTTCTTTAGAAAAAGAGTTTCCTGAGTTTTTGATTTCAACCTCACCAAGTCTTAAAGTTGGAGGAAAAATTACAAAAGATTTTAAAACATTTAAACATAACACTCCAATGTTATCATTATCAAATACCTACTCTAATAATGATTTAGATGATTTTGATAAAAGAATTAAAAAATTATTAAAAACTGATGATATTGAATATGTATGTGAATTAAAATATGATGGTGTTGCACTAAGTATTTTATATGAAAAAAATAAACTTAAAAGAGCAATAACAAGAGGTGATGGAAAATATGGAGATGATATTTCAAATAATGCTTTAACTATTAAAACCTTACCTATTAAGTTAAATTCCGAAAAGACTTTAGACATAGAAGTAAGAGGTGAAGCGTTTATATCTAAATCTAATTTTAAATTTTTAAATAAGGAAAAAGAAAAAAATAATGAACAATTATTTTCAAACCCAAGAAATACTGCTTCTGGATCTTTAAAACTCCAAGATTCATCTGAAGTAGCAAAAAGAAAAATAAACTGTTTTATATACTCATTAAATTCAGAAATAGATGGGATAAATACTCAAGAGGATGGATTAAATTATTTAAAGAAAATCGGCTTTAATGTTCCTAAAACATATGAAAAATGCAGAAATATAGATGAAGTGAAATCATATATTGAAAAATGGGAAGAAAAAAGAAATCTACTTGATGTTGAAACTGACGGAATTGTAATAAAAATAAATAATTTAGAATATCAGGAAATACTTGGAAATACAAGTAAAAGTCCAAGATGGGCAATTGCATATAAATACAAAGCTGAAAGTAAGATCACAAGGGTAAAAGAAATACTTTTTCAAGTTGGAAGAACAGGAGCTGTAACACCTGTAGCAATTCTTGAACCAGTACAAATTGGAGGTTCAATTGTAAAAAGAGCATCATTACATAACCACAATGAAATTAAGAGATTAGATGTAAGAATCAATGATTATGTTAATATTGAAAAAGGTGGTGAAATAATACCAAAAATTACATCTGTTTTAAAAGATAAAAGAGGGATTGATTCTAAAAAATTTCTTTTCACTAAAAACTGTCCATCATGTGGCTCAGAACTAATTATAGAAAATAATCAGGCAGTTTCATATTGTAAAAATGATGTACTATGTAAACCTCAAATTTATGGTAGAATTGAGCATTTCATTAGTAAAAATGCTATGGATATTGAGCATATTGGTCCTGAAACTATTAAAGGTTTAGTTGATAAAGAAATTATTAAAAATGTATCAGNTCTTTATAAAATTAAATTTGAAGATATCATTAACCTTGAATTTAAATTAAATGAAGAGGGTAAAGTAAGATCTTTAAAGGAAAAATCTTGTAATAATATTATTGATAGTATTGAAATATCAAAAAATAAACCTTTCTCTAACCTTTTATTTGCTCTTGGTATTAGGTATGTCGGTAAGACTACTGCTGAAAAGTTAACAAATCATTTTAAAAATATTGATAACTTAATAAATGCAAATTTTGACGAAATTATATCAGTCGAAGAGGTAGGAGATAAAATTGCTGAAAGTATANTTAAATTTTTCTCTAATAATGAAAATATTGAGCTAGTAAATAATTTAAAGAGATCAGGATTGATTTTTAGTGAGAAAACTCAAGAAATGGACTCATATAAACTTGAAAAGTTTTCATTTGTTATNTCGGGTAAGTTTATAAACTTTTCTAGAAATGAAATTCAAGAAAAAATTAAATTGAATGGAGGTAAATTAGTAAAATCATTATCTTCTAAAACTGATTTTCTAATAGCAGGAGAAAATATGGGTCCAAAAAAGAAATTAATTGCAGAAAAACTAAATATTAAAGTCATTTCAGAANATGATTTTATTTCAATGTTATGAAATTAATTTTACCGTTAATTAATAANTTAAAAAGAAAAAGACTATTAATAAATAGAGCTTCAGAAAGCTATAAAAAAGCTAGCCACATAGGTATATTATATTCATATATAGACGAGAACAAACAAAGGGCAATAAACGAATTTGTTGAAAAACTGAAGAAGGATGGAAAAAAAGTTGATTTACTACCTTCTATTAAAAATAAAAATGCTGATAATAGATATTTTAAAACCTTCAGATTAGAAGAAGTAAATTCATTAGGTAAATGGTCAAATAATCATGTTAATTTATTTATATATCAGCAATTTGATTTCCTTATATATCCNGATTTAAATCTAATTCCTGAAATGGAAAATATTTTGATTAATTCATACTCAAAATGTAGGATTGGTTTTTTTGATAGCAGTATTAATTTATTTGAGATGATTTTGAAATCAGAGCTTGAATATGATATTGATTATAGAATGAATAAGCTTTANAAATACCTGAAGAAACTNAAATAAAAAAGGTGACCGTTTAAAGATCACCTTTAATTAAAAACTTTTTCTTGTGTTAATTAAGAAGCGTTTTTCTTANNTTGAACTTCTTTTCTAACATCTTGAGCCCAAACTTTTAAAGCTTGCATGCCCTTTCTAACTCTAGTTCCAGCTGCCTTATTTCCTTTGTCATAAAATTTAGCAAAGTCAGGACCTAAGTCGTTTACTAAGCCAGTTAATTCATCGTATCTACTCATTATATTAAATTTAAATTAAAAATAGTACTTGGACAATTTATGAAAAAAAAATAAATAAATCTACAAGTTAAAGGCGTTTTTTAATGATTTTATGACAAAACAGCCCCTTTTTCACCCATTTTCAGATAAATACCGTCATCCAACTTCTTTTTTACCTCTTTAAATGCACTTATTGTCTCATTTACATCATCCAAAGTATGAGAAGCTGTTGGAATAATTCTTAACATAATTACACCCTTAGGAACAACTGGATAAATTACACCTGAACAAAAGATACTATACTCTGACCTTAAATCTTTAATCAAATTTGTACACTCATATACATCACCTTTTAAAATAACAGGAGTTACAGGTGACTGTGTAGTACCTATATTAAATCCATTTTCTTTCAATCCATTTTGAATTGCGTTAACTATTTCCCACAAATTATTTTTGAATTCAGGATTAGATCTCAGTAACTCAAGTCTTTTTAAATTTCCAATAACAAGAGGCATTGGTAATGATTTTGCAAAAATTTGAGATCTTAACTTATATCTTAAATTATCAATAATATCACTATCACCAGAAACAAAAGCACCAATACTTGCCATTGATTTTGCAAAAGTTGAAAAGAAAAGATCAATTCCGTCTTGAACACCCTGCTCTTCTCCTGATCCAGCACCAGTTTTACCCATAGTACCAAATCCATGAGCATCATCAACCAATAACCTAAAATTATAATCTTTCTTAAGGGATACAATAGATGCTAAATCTCCCATATTTCCAGACATACCAAAGACTCCTTCAGTTATNACCAAAATTCCACCACCTGTTTCTTTAACTATTTTAGTTGCTCTATCTAACTGACTTTTTAGATTATCAATATCATTGTGTGGATATACGAACCTTTTTCCAATATGCATTCTTAATCCATCAATTATACAGGCATGACACTCAGAGTCATANACTACAACATCTTTTCTATCTAGTAGAGAGTCAACAATTGATAATACTCCCTGATAACCATAATTAAGAAGTATAGAGTCTTCTTTTTGAACAAACTCAGAAAGTTCTTTTTCAAGTCTCTCATGGTGAACTGAGTTTCCTGACATCATTCTAGCACCCATTGGATATGACAATCCCCATTCTTTTGCAGCATGGGCATCAGCTTGCCTGACTTCAGGGTGGTTAGCTAAACCTAAATAATTATTGAGACTCCAATTTAGAACATTATTTCCTTTAAACTTCATACGAGGACCTATCTCCCCTTCTAGCATTGGAAACATGTAATAATTATCATCAATATGAGAATAAGCTCCTAGAGGGCCCTTATCTTTTAGAATTTTTTCAAATAAATCCATAATTAATTTGTATTATTTTTTCGCAAAAATAATAACTAAAGAAGTAAATTTTATAAAAAGAAAGTAAATGTTTTAGTTACCTATTCTAACGCTTACTGAAACTCCATCATCACCATTAGAGCCTGACTCGTTTACACCTTTTCCATTAACTTTATTTACTTTGATGATCGATCCATCTTTGAGTTTCTGAGAAATTGCAATATATGGACCACTTATTACTCTATCTTTCTCAGCTAAACCTGAAAGGATTTCAATATTTTCAAAATCACTTATTCCAGTTTCAACTTCTATCATCTTAGTAATACCATTTTCTTCAACAAAAACAATTTGCTTAATTTCCTCATTTCCAAGACTATCTTTTTCATTTTTAGTAGTTACTGATGAAATTGGTACTACAAGTATATNTTCTTTTTCTTGAGTNATTATTTCTACACTTGCAGTCATACCTGGCTTGAAAGGATTTTCAATACCCTCCTCAATANTTAGATCTTTAAATGATTCATTAATAACTCTAATTTTTACTTTAAATTCTGTNACAGCATCTGGTGAAGGTTTAGGATTAGCAGTNCTTGCAATTTCAGTAACTACACCTTTAAAAACTTTTTCATAAGTATTGTATGCATCAACATCAATATTAGTTGTATCTCCAATATTTACTCTTACTATATCATTTTCATTAACATCAACCCTAACCTCCATAATTGATAAGTCTGCAATTCTAAGTAACTCTGTACCAGCCATTTGAGAAGTACCTACTACTCTTTCTCCTAGCTCNACACTAAGTAAAGATACAGTTCCNGTCATTGGAGCAATTATACTAGTTTTCCTTAAATTTTCCTCAGATTCATCTACTGTNGCTTTAGCACTTCTAACGACATATTCACTNGCTTTAACACTTTGTTTACTAGACTCTAAATCTTGAGTTGAAACTTTAAAATTNGTCTCAGCAATTTCATACTCTGANTCAGAAATTACATTTTGCTCAAATAAAGATTTTTGTCTGTTAAATTCAAGTTTTGCTCTTAAGAATTGAGCTTCGGCTCTAGATAAATTAGATTTTGAGCTTGAGAGGTTTGCTCTTACCTGATTGTAATTAGCTTTTGCTCTTTCAAGAGCATTTATAAAATTATCAGGTCTAATCTTAACTAACAANTTACCTTCNTCAACAAAATCACCTTCCATTATAGTTAATTCGATAATTTCTCCAGGTACTTCGGGACTNACTCTAACCTCAACCTCAGGTTGAATTTCACCAGAAGCAGTAACTAACTCAGTTATTTTTCCTTTAGTTGCTTCTTTTACTTCAACTTCAATAGGTTTTACTCCACCAAACCAGCCTAGTCTTTTACCTACNGACAAAAGTAAAATTCCNCCAATTACTAGAGACCCTATAATTATTAATGTTTTCTTATTTTTCATATTAAAAAGTTAATTTTTTTCCTTGATAAAAGTCTAATACCTTTAGTTTAAAAATATAATCGTATTTTGAAATTAGTAAATCATTAGTAGCTCTAACTAAATTATTATTTGATATTTGATATTCAGTNTAATTGACTGATCCCAAATTATACTGACTTTTAATAATCCTAAAAGATTCCTCTAAAGCCTTTACTTGTTTTTGAGATGCNGTAAATGATTTAGAAGCAGCCAAAGCATCGTTATAAGAAGTTTCTATAGTTTGTCTTACCTGATTTCTTGCCTCAATAACACTAATATCAGCTATTTCTTTATTTAATTTTGCTCTTTTAATATTTGCAGANGTCTGATATCTATTAAAAATAGGAATNGATATTGAAAATGATAGTGACTTACTTAAATAATCTTGCCACTGTTCCAGTAAGGTAAAGTCTTTATCAGAACCAACTACATTTGGAACTAATCTTAAAGATGAAACAGTTTCTAATGGGTTGTTNGTTAAATATCCAATAGTTGTTGGCTCCATATTAAATCCATCATAAAATTCTCTTTCTCTATTTGCAAAACTTGAATAGTTTGAGTTNAAACTTGAAGACACACTNATTGTTGGATATCTTCCACTTCTAGAAATTTTCAAATCATATAAANTNGATTGAGCATTTTTTTCTGCACTCTTAATTTCCGGTAAAACACTAATTGCTATGTTAAAAATTTCATCTGGATTTGCATCAATAACTGTAGATGGATTTAGCTCAACAGCTGGTTTNATTATTTTAATTTCTTTATTTGTTTCCAATAAAAGAAGCTGTTTCAACTGAAGAATTGTTAATCTATAATTATTTTCTTGTTGAATTAAACCAAGTTCGTCACCAGCAACCTGTGCCTCTAGATTAAGTTTATTTGTTATCGGAATAGAGCCCGCATCAACCAACTTTGTAGTTCTACTTAACTGCTCTTGAGTTGATTGCAATTGAAATCTTGCATTATCTAGTCTATCAGAACTTAATAATACGTTCAAATACGAACTGACAACACTAAGCATAACATTATTTCTAGTGTTTTCTAAATCAAAAGCACTTTTTTCAAGAAGAGTTTTAGATTTTTTTATGTTATTTCTAATAGAAAAACCAGAAAATAAATTTAGACTCGTAGAAGCTCCAATTCCAGAAAAATCAGAATTATTAGAAATAAAAGTATTAGTTGTTGGGTCTATTGATCTTCCAAAGTTATTTCCATAGTTTGAAAATACATTAAGTGTAGGAGTTTGTTGTAAAATAGCTTGATTATATCCAATTTTTTGNAGTCTTTCATTGATTATACTTCTTTTAAGCTGAAGATTATTTTCTAGAGCAATTTCAATACATTGTTCTAGGCTAAGCTCTAAATATTTATTTGATTGNGCATAAATATTGAAAGAAAAGAAAATAAGTATTATGAGTCTTNCCATACTTTTTAGATGATTTAATTATTAAATTCTTTCTTTAATAACGATGCAAAGATAGAATTTAAGAAGAAAAATCAAATTAATTATACTGAAACCTCTCCTTTTATATGTGGATGAGCTTGATAATCCACTAATTCAAAATCCTCATATTTAAATGAAAATATATCTTTCACATCTTTGTTTATTTTCATCTTAGGTAGTGGAAAAAAATCTCTTTCTAACTGAAGCTTAACTTGATCTAAATGATTAAGGTATATATGTGCATCACCAAATGTATGGATAAAATCTCCAAGCTTAAGATTNCACACTTGAGCTACCATCATTGTCAACAAAGCATAAGAAGCAATGTTGAAGGGAACACCTAAAAACACATCAGCACTTCTTTGGTATAGTTGACAAGATAGTTTTCCATTTAGTACATAAAATTGNAATATTGTATGACANGGAGGTAAAGCCATANTTTCAATATATGGGACATTCCAAGCACTTATAATATGCCTTCTAGAATGAGGATTTTCTTTAAGATCTTGTATAAGTTTTTTTATTTGATCATGTGGTTCTCCATCTTTTCCTTCCCACCTTCTCCACTGAACNCCATATACTGGACCTAAATTACCGTCTTTATCTGCCCATTCATCCCAAATTCTTACACCATTATCATTTAAATACTTAATATTATTATCACCATTTAAAAACCATAAAAGTTCATGTATTATTGATCTTAAATGTANTTTTTTTGTTGTTATACAAGGAAAGCCATCATTCANATTAAACCTCATTTGATGGCCAAAAANACTAATAGTTCCGGTTCCAGTTCTATCTGACTTTTTCTCCCCTTTTTCTAGAATTGTTCGTAACAGATTATGATATTGCTTCATTTAATTTGAGTAAATTTAACTTGTAAAAACTAATTGATAATTCAAAATTAAGATTNAAGATGAAAAAAAGATTATCGTTATTCATTATTTTTCTCTTATCTTCTTTTTTTTTCTATTTCTTTTATAATCAAAAGATAATATCCTCAAATNTATGGGATATNNTTCCATCAAAATCAACAATTATTTTTGAATTAGAAGATCCAAACACNCAANTAAATAAAATTTTATCNGAGATAAGTGAATCTAAACTAAAAAATTCTNTAAATGATATAATTAACGATTANANTAATTTCAATGATTTTATTGATGGTAAGATTGAAAAATATCTCTCTGAAAATAAAATAATAATNTCTTTTTTTAATCTATCAAATAAAAAATTAGTACCCGTCTATTTTAGTTACAAAAAAAACTTAGATNATGATTTCATACTTAAAAAACTAAGAGATAAGGGATATGATTTNAATAAAAGAAAACTAAATGGACAAATTATNTTTGAAGCCAAAAATGATGAAGNNAGTCATATTTTCTCGTTCTTAGATAATAAGGTTGTTTACTCATCAAACTCTATTGTCATAGAAGATGTTATTAGAAGTATTAATAATTCTGAATTATTATTTAAAAACAAAAATAAAAGCTTNTTCTCTCAAGTAAAAATTAAACAAGATTATGGGAATTTATATATAAATTATAATGNCATACAAAAGATATTAGCAAATGTAATTCCTGAAGATTTATTTAGAAAATCTTTAAAATTATTACCTGAGAAATCATTTTATGACATNGAAATNGATAAAGGTTTAATCAGAATGAATGGATTTTCNTCAAATGAAAANACAAATAAATATTTAGGTAANAATTCATANGATTCTATACTAAATTTTATTCCTTCAAANANAATTTTATATTCTAATCGGTTNAGAAACTCAGATGGTTCAAAAACTATAAGTAAAGGATTATTTGAGAGTNATGAATCCAANANATTTTATGAAATATCAATTATAAGAAAACCAAATAACCCGATCAAAAACGAAAAAAAAATTGATGAAAATATTTATTCTTTTGATGATGAAAAAATTTTATTGGAAGCTGAACTTGAAAAATCAGAGGAAGAATTTTATTACTTAAATTTTAATAAATACATTTTAATTTCTAGAAGTTTTAATTCTTTAGTTGAGATTAAANCCTTATTAATTAAAAAANANTTTTTAATTAAAAATTTACAGTTCAATAAATTTCAAAAACAGTTAAATCAATCACATGATATATTATTAATATTTGATATCTCTAAGTTANTACCAATAAGCAATTCTAATATTGGGTATGCTTCTGTTCAGCTAAATAAAATTCAAGATAAGTTTTATATGAGTCTAAATCTATCAGAAAAAAGTTTAGATAATGATCAAATAAAAGAGGATAACACTATCAATGAGTATTCCTTTACAAATAATTTAGCATCTAAACCTCATATAGTTTTCAGTCATATTGATAACAAAGCTGANGTAATTATACAAGATGAAAAAAATATAATTTATCATCTTTCAAACTCATTACAACCAATTTGGTCTGATTCAATAGAAAAAATAGTTTCAAAAATATATACAATTGATTATTANAAAAACAACAAAAAACAAATTGTATTTGCAAGCCAAAAAAAAATATACAGCTATGATAGAAAAGGAAATCCTTTAATAGGTTTTCCATTTGATAACCCTTCTAAATCACCAATTAAACATATTAATATAATTGATTACGATAATTCAAAAAGATATAGAATTATATCATCTCATGAGAATGGTGAAATATTTTTTTATGACAAAAGTGGAAATATATTAGATGGATGGAACCCACTTTCTATGGANGATGNCTTAGTTCAAGCTCCTATNCACACAAGAATAAGAGGGAAAGACTACATTATAATGGTTNTAAAAAATGGAAGAGTTTATGTCAAAAACAGAAAAGGTGAAGATTATAATGNATTTCCAATAAATCTTGATTCTGAGATATCAAATAAATTATATTTTAAAAAATCAAGCAGTTCATCCAAGAGTATAATTCAAATTTTAAGTGAAAACGGTAAGTTATTTGAAATCANCTTAGATGGAAAAATATTATCTTCAAAAGATCAATATAGAAATGAAAAAGATTCAAAATTTAAAATGATTCATGAAGCATCTGGTAAAAATCCTATTTTAGTTTCTTANGATAGTTATAGTCTCTTTAAGGATGACAATAAAATTAATTTTAAAAATATTAATGATATTACCTTTCAATATTATAACCTTAAAAAAAATAAAAGCTTTTTAATATTGACAGATGNTAAATTAAAAAAATCCTACTTTNTAGATAATAATCTTAAATATTTTATCAATCCAATATNAAATCAAGACGAAGTTTCAATTTTAGATTATAGTAACNCAATAATCATATATAAAACATTAAATAATANTTTATCTATGATGGAACTAAAAAAATAAATAGTTTTAAGAGAATAAATTATACCAAAATGAAAAAATTACTAGCTATACTAATATTTATAACTGTTTCTTCAGATGTTTTATCTCAAAGAAAACAAAAGAAAAAAAATACAAATTCTAATCAAATATCTTATNAAATACCCGATATAAAATGGAGATCAATTGGGCCTTATAGAGGAGGTAGATCTGCTACTGTTACTGGGTCAACAAATTCTAAAAGCACTTATTATTTTGGTGCCACTGGTGGAGGTGTATGGAAAACTACAAACTCTGGTGTTACATGGAAAAATATTTCAGATGGATATTTTGGTGGCTCAATTGGTGCAGTAANTGCAAGTGAATCAGATCCAAATATAATTTATGTNGGAACAGGTGAAAAAACNGTGAGAGGAAATGTTTCTCCAGGATATGGTGGATTTTGGAAGTCAGATGATGCTGGAGAGACATGGAAAAAAATGAATTTAAATATTGATCAAGTTCAGGTTGGAAGGATAGCTGTTCACCCAAAAAATCCTGATATAGTTTTAGTAGCTGTTATGGGAGATTTATTTAAAGACAGTGAAAAAAGAGGTGTTTTTAAGTCNATTGATGGCGGAAAAACATGGAAGAAAGTGTTATACGCCAACGAAAGATCTGGNGCAGTTGATATATCTATAGATAAAAATAACCCAAGAATAATTTATGCTTCAACATGGAATATAAGAAGATCACCATATAGTTTAGAAAGTGGAGGTNAAGGGTCAGGATTATGGAAATCTACTGATGGTGGAGATACNTGGANAAACATTTCAGATAACGCTGGCCTTCCTAAAGGGNTATGGGGAATAAGTGGTGTATCTGTCTCTCCTGTTAATTCAAAAAAAATATTTGCTCTTATTGAAAATAAAGATGGTGGTTTATTTAGATCTGATGANGGAGGAGAATCATGGAAAAGAGTTAATGANGATAGAAATTTAAGACAAAGAGCNTGGTATTATACTAGAGTTTATGCTGATACTCAAAATGAAAATAGAGTATATGTCATGAATGTTTCTTTCTGGAGATCTGAAGATGGAGGTAAATCATTTGAAAGATATAGAACTCCCCACGGAGATCATCATGATTTATGGATTGATCCCGAGGATAATTCTAGATTAATAGTTGGTGATGATGGAGGAGCACAAGTTAGTAATGACGGAGCATTAAGCTGGTCTACATACATGAATCAACCTACTGCTCAATACTATCGAGTCGCTACTGACAATAGCTTTCCATATAATATTTTAGTAGCACAGCAGGATAATAGTACTCAAAGGGTTCCACATAGAGTAAACTCTGGCGGGATCGGAGAAAGAGATTGGGAACCATCTGCAGGTGGAGAAAGTGCTCACATGGCTGCAAAACCAGATAATCCTAATATTGTGTACGGAGGGAGCTATGGAGGTTACCTTACAAGATTGGATCATAGCACTGGTGAAGAAAGGACAATAAATGTTTGGCCAAATAATCCAATGGGTCACGGAGTTGAAGATATGAAATATAGATTTCAATGGAACTTTCCTATATTTTTCTCTCCTCATGATAATGACAAATTATATACAACTTCAAATTATTTTCATGTAACAAAAAATGAGGGACAAACTTGGGAAGTAATTAGTCCTGATCTAACAAGAAATGAACCAGAGAAACAAGGGCCATCTGGTGGACCTATAACTAAAGATAACACTGCTGTAGAATATTATGCAACAATATTTGCAGCATGTGAATCACCATACGAGGAAGGATTACTTTGGGCTGCATCTGATGATGGAATGATTCATGTTTCTAAAGACGCAGGAGAAAATTGGAAGGATGTAACACCTCCTAATGCTCCAAAATATCTTATGTGGAATAGTGTTGAACCAGATCCATTTACTAAAGGGGGATTGTATGTTGCAGGAACACTTTATAAAGATGGTGATTTTAAACCTTACATGTTTAAAACTAAAAACTATGGTGAAACCTGGACTAAAATAGTAAATGGAATACCAAATAATTTCTTTACTAGAGTACTAAGAGCTGATCCAGAAAGAAAAGGACTCCTTTACAGTGGAACAGAATCAGGTGTCTTTATTTCTTTTGATGATGGATTATCTTGGAAATCATTTCAAATAAATTTACCATTAGTGCCTATTACTGATATGACGATTAAAAATAATAATTTAATTGCAGCTACTCAAGGTAGATCAGTTTGGATTATTGATGACTTAACTCCATTACATCAGTTAAATGAATCAAATCATAAAAAAGATTTCCATTTATTTAAACCTATTGATAGCTACAGAATGGGATATCCTAGTTGGGGAGGAACTTCTGCTACACAAGGTAAAAACCATCATAATGGAGTTGAAGTTTTCTTTAATTTAGGTGATAATTTAGCTGAAAAAGAAGAAAATATTTCTCTTGAATTTTTAGATGAAAATCAAAATACAATTAAAAAATATTCTGTAAATGACAAAAAATCACCACTTATTTTAGATGGTGAAAAGAATTCATTTGTTTGGAATATGAGATATGATAATGCAGAAGGTTTTGATGGCTTGATTATGTGGGCAGCGGGATTAACTGGACCTAAAGCACATCCAGGAAAATACTATGTCAGACTTAATGTTGGTGAATCGAGTTTAACTGAATCATTCGAAATTTTAAAAGATAAAAGAAGTATGTCATCAAAAGATGATCTGAAAGAACAATTTGAATTTTTAATTGGTATTAGAGACAAAGTAACAGAAATACATAAAACTATTAAACAAATTAGATCAACAAGAGATCAATTAACTAGTCTTGATGGGAAACTTGACGATAGTCATGAAGAGATAAGCAATTCAATAAAAGATGTAGTAAATAAAATTACAAAGATTGAGCAAAATTTATATCAGACAAAAAATAGAAGTGGTCAAGATCCATTAAATTTTCCTATTAGATTAAATAATAAACTTGCACATTTATCAAGTGTTGCTGGTAGAGGAAACTTCAGACCTACTGATCAAATGTATGGAGTTAGAGATGAGTTAGTTGAATTAATTGATATAGAACTTAAAAAGTGGAATGAAATCAAAGATTCTGAACTGGATAAAATAAATGCAATGATTTTAGAAAATAATATTCAATTGATAAGTATTAATTAAATTCGCCTTTTAATTAATACTTATTTTAATGAGTAATATTGTTGCCATTGTAGGACGTCCAAATGTTGGTAAATCAACTTTATTTAACAGGTTAGTTGAAAGAAGACAAGCAATTATTCATGATGAAAGCGGTGTTACAAGAGATAGACATTACGGAATGTCTGAGTGGAATGGCAAAAGGTTTACAGTAGTTGATACAGGAGGATACGTAGAAAATACAGATGATATTTTTGAAAAGAAAATAAAAGATCAAGTTGTATTAGCATTAAATGAAGCAAATGTTATTTTATTTATGGTTGATTGCAAAAATGGCCTTTCAACTTTAGATAATGACTTTTCGAGAGTAATAAGACAAATTAAAAAAGATATAATTATAGTCGCAAATAAGGCCGATAACTACGAATTAGAACTAAATTCAAATGAATTTTACGAACTAGGACTTAAAGAAACACCCATTATTCCAATTTCTTCAATAAGTGGATCAGGAACTGGTGAATTACTAGACCTAATTGTTGAAAAGTTAGATGATAACATAAATAATCAAGATGAAACGTTACCAAGAATTTCTATTCTTGGTAGACCAAATGTTGGTAAATCATCATTTATAAATGCCATTTTAGGAGAGGAAAGAAATATTGTAACTGATATATCAGGAACTACCAGAGATTCTATTGATACAAAGTATAATTTATTTAAAAAAGAATTTATAATCACTGACACAGCTGGAATAAGAAAAAAAGCCAAAGTCAAAGAAAATATAGAATTTTATTCTGTAATGAGATCTATTCAAGCAATGGAAAATAGTGATATATGTATCATTATGATTGATGCAGTTCAAGGATTTGAGAGTCAGGATATGAATATTTTATCATTAGCAGTAAAATATAAAAAAGGAATAATTTTAATGATAAATAAATGGGATTTAATTAATAAGGATACCAATAGCGCTAAAGAATTTGAAGAAAAACTAAACAATAAAATTACCCCTCTAAATTTTGCTCCAGTAATTTTTACTTCTGTGTTAAATAAAAAAAGAATTCATAAAGTTCTAGAATCTGCAATAAATGTTTATGAAAATCGATCTCAAAAAATAACTACCTCTCAACTTAATAATCTGATGCTACCTGAAATTGAGAAGTATCCCCCACCCGCTACAAAAGGAAAATATATAAAGATTAAGTATATAACTCAATTACCTACTAAAACTCCTACAATTGCATTCTTCTGTAATTTGCCTCAATACATTAAAGAACCTTATAAAAGATTCTTACTAAATAAACTTAGAACAAAATTTCAATTAGAAGGAGTGCCAGTAACTTTAGTATTTAGAAAAAAATGAAATACCTCTTATTTCAATAAATTAAAACATTTTAATACTAATTTTGTAATATGTCAAAGTCAAATTACAATTTTCCAGAAATAGAAAAAAAATGGCAGGATCATTGGGCGTCTAATAAAACTTTTAAGTCTGAGATAAACGACAAACCAAAATATTATATAATGGATATGTTTCCTTATCCATCAGGATCTGGACTACATGTTGGTCACCCTTTAGGATATATTGCCTCTGATATAATTTCTAGATATAAAAGACTTGAAGGCTTTAATGTTCTGCATCCTATGGGATTTGATTCTTTTGGCCTTCCAGCAGAGCAATACGCTATAAAAACTGGTCAGCATCCGAAAAAGACTACAGAAGAAAATATTCAAAGGTTTAAGGAACAATTAAATACTCTTGGACTTTCATTTGATTGGGACAGAGAAGTGAAAACTAGTGATAGTGAATACTATAAGTGGACACAGTGGATATTTTTAAAGCTTTATAATAGTTACTTTGACACT
>NZWZ01000021.1 GCA_002701745.1 Flammeovirgaceae bacterium | reverse complement strand
TCTCTCCAAAATCACGAGCAATAGATCGAATGTAAGTACCTTTTGTACACGATATCTTGAATGATATGTTTGGCAGGTTAAATTCTATGATTTTAAATTCGTAGATATTAATGTTTTTTTCTTTAATTTTTACTTCTTCATTATCTCTTGCATATTCATATGCTCTTTTCCCATTTACTTTCACTGCAGAAAATTTTGGTGGTCTCTGAAGTTGTTCACCTACAAATCGTTTTGATACTTCTTCAATTCTATCCGAAGTAATATTTTTAATGTCTTTTTGAGAATTAAACTCTGTCTCTAAGTCATGAGAAGGGGTTGATTTACCAAGAATGAATTCACCAGTATAAACTTTATCCTGATTTTGTATATCATTTATTTTTTTAGTGTTTTTACCAGTACAAATTATGAGCAAACCTGTTGCNAATGGATCTAAAGTTCCTGCATGTCCAACTTTTTTACACTTTATGATATTTTTTATTTTTTTTACNACATCAAATGATGTCCAATNTAAATCTTTATCTACTAAGAGAGTCTGGCCATTATTATATTTATCTAAAAAACTCATAAGATTTGNATTNNGCTTTTTTCAGCAAAGTAAAAGNTTTATTTTAGTAATGAATAAATGTATGAAAAGATATTTAATTCTTCTATTTCTGTTTTTAAATAATATTGTCTTATCTCAAGATTCAAAATATTTATCACTTAATCTAGTAGANAAGATAGATATAGGATCAAGTTTTGAGATTACTGATAATCAAGTAGGAGATATAATAAAGAAAAACCTACAGTCTCAAGGATTCAATTTTTCTGATACAGAAACNAAATATTTTATATCTGTTTCTTTTGGATGGAAATATAAAAGATCTACNGAACTTGAAATCGATAANTTTAAAGGAAATATANTAGATAAATCAAGTCCTGAAAAAATTATTGCTCAGTTTAGCATTAGTAAAGTAAGAGACTTAGANAAGGANATAAGTTTTTTTGTTAAAGAGTTNATTTCTCAAAATAATAAAATAGGNCCAAGTGGAAAATTTATTGATGTTCAGGATCANTTTATGAAAATGAANATGAAGTCATGGGACTTTTCTAGACCTGATGCCCATGCTCCTTCNGGGGTGCTTGCTGATCACGTTCATTCAAGAGGTGGGGTAATGATTGGTTACAGGTATTTTTCATCAAAAGGANATGGAAGTTATAATGGAAATATANTATANAGTAAAGATGAAATTACAAATTTTTATGATAGACATGTTACCCAACAAATACAAAATACTCACTCTTTAGAATTTATGTANGGTCTTTCAAATAATGTAACCTTATTTACTAATTTGACTTTTCACGATAAGGAATATTCNTATATTAACAAACAAAATAATNCAGCTCGCATGTCTTCTAGTGGAGTGGGAGACATTGACATCCAAGTTTTATATAATATTTTTTCTAATTCTAAGGTTAAAATTCATTCTAATATTGGTTTTGTATTACCTTCTGGGGCTATTAATAAAAAANATCAAAATGAAAAGTTNCCATATTCCCTTCAGACAGGAAATGGACATTTATCATCTATANCTGGTTTTACAAGTTTTTTTCANTTTAAAAAATTTTCTTTGGGTGTTCAGCCTCTNTATAANNTNTCATTAGGNGAAAANNNAGNAGGATATAAATANGGTAATAAGTTNAGTNTAAACTATTGGGGNGCAATTAATTTAAATAAACCTTTTAGTTTTAGCTTGAGGCAAAACTACATTTATCAAGGTAGTATGAGTGGTGAAGATGAAGAATTAGTTTCGAACTTAATGATACTTAATAATATCAGTAANTCAGGTTATATATTAATTAATTCAGCTGTNGGNTTTAANCTTTCTATAAAAAAAGGATTACTAAGAAACTCNAGAATCTCATTCGAATATTTATTTCCTACATATATGAGNTANGAGGGNTTACAAATTGGAAATTTTAATNGTTTTANTTTAAATTTNCAGTANAGTCCAGGTGGACATAAAAATCATTAATTATGAAATATATATTTGTANTANTTGTCTTAATTTCTTGTTCTAATAATAACAATCTTCATTTATCCAATGTAGAGCTTTTGGATGATATAATGAAAGAGCATGATGATCTAATGCTTGAAATGAAAAACATTAAAAATATTAAAANTAATCTTCTAGAAATAGATNNGATAGAGGAAGNNAATGANGCTATAAAAAACCTTGATATTGCACGTATGTCAATGATGAATTTTATGAAGGACTTTAGTAATGAGTTCTCTTTTGATAAATATCCTATGGATAAAAAAACTCATGANAANCTTGAAGGAATTGANCTTTTACAAGTNAATAATAAACTTAATGAGTTTAAGAAAAGTATTGATGATGTGTCAGAAAAGTTTGAAACAAGTATGTCTTCTGGCCAAAAAATTTTAGACGGAATTGAGTGANTCTAACTCAGAAAAAGAATAATTCATAATTCCTGAATCACATTTATTATAATTAAAATGCCACCACTCGTATTCGTATACAGTGAAATCATTTTTTTCCATAACTTTAATAAGCATATCTCTTATATCTCTTTGTTTCTTAGATCCACCCATGTAATTTGGATATGCTCTTTCTGTAAACTCATCATATCCAGAAATCATATCAATACTTTCTCCTGTTTCAATATCATACAATCCAATATCTATGGCACATCCTTTATTATGAGATGATCCATTTTCAGGGTTTGCAACAAAATGTTTAAGATTTTCAGGGGTCCCCTCCCAAAACATCTTTGTTACAAACCAAGGTCTATAGGCGTCATATATTATAATTCCATATCCTAACTCTTTTAACTCATTTTTAGCTTCAATTAATCTATCTGCTGCACTCATATTAAAAAAAGCCCTCTCATTCATATAAAATTTTGATCTCATAAAATTATTTATAGATGCATATCTTATATCCAATTTAAACTCCTCATCTAGTTTTTTGAGGTCTATTAGTTTTTTATAAGAGTCTAAACTGTCTAGAGTTGGTGGTTTTGAATTTTTTGAAATTTTTCTAAGCTCACTTATCTCTTTTATTGGAGTAATATAAAATGTCTCATCTGATTTTTTTGAGCCAAAATAAATTCCAGTACATCCTACTAATAAACAGTAGGCCGAAAAATAAATCAACTTACTTTCTTTTACTATTTTAAGCATGATTCTGCATGCAAATACACCACTAAATAATGCAGAGAAAAATCCAACTATATATGAGGAATCAAATAAGTAAATATTAGATGTTTGAGAAATTTCTGAAAATCCTTTAATGGATTTTAAAATCAGGATTCCGAAAATAGGAACTAGTACCATAAGGAAAGAAAACTTTGTTGCTTTCTCTCTGTTTACATTTAAAAGTAAAGCCATGGATATTGTTGAACCTGACCTTGAAATACCTGGAAGTATTGCCAGAGCCTGAGCTAAGCCAATAATTATTGCATCAGCATAGGAAATATTTTTTTTAGAATCATTCTTTTTGAAGTAAGTGAAAAATAANAAAGCAGCTGTTATCAATAACATGGACCCAACTAAAACAATATTTCCTGTAAAAAAAGACTCTACTTCCTTCTCATATAATACTCCGATAACTCCTACTGGTATACTTGATATCAATATTTTAAGTACAAAATCTATTTCTTCTNTCTTAAATTGAAAAAGACCTTTTATAATTTCANTAATATCCTTTCTGAAAACATATATTATACTAATTGCTGTTGCTATGTGAACAACTACAGTAAATATTAAATTTTCAGATGGATTTGTTTTTAAAATNTAAGATGCTATTTCAAGATGGCCGCTACTACTTATTGGAAGAAACTCAGTNAGCCCTTGAACTATTCCNAGAATTAGAGCTTCATACCATTCCATATTTTATTTTCCTTTATAAAAAATGGCAAAAAATTCGAAAATAAACCCAAATAAAACAATTATGGGACCTAGTGTAAGACCGAGAAATCCGTAGCCATATTCCTCATTATCTAAAGTCATAATAAAGAATCCCATAAAAATAATTACAACACCAATAATCATTAGTTTATAGTTATTCTTATTAAATGGAAGATTNGATTTNTTACTCATAAATNTTAATTGTATAAGTCATCTAAAGTAGAACCAAGGTATCTATTAACAGAGGAATAAGTNCTTAATATTACCATTAAGATACCAACTACTATTAGAGTNATAAATATAATACTTAATTTTTCAATGCTTACTATCATATTTGAACCATTTATNCTCTCATTTATAAATAATATGATAAAGTATAAAAATCCAGAAGAAAGGATTCCTGAGATGAGACCATAAAGAAGACCTCTTAAAAGAAAAGGTTTTAAAATGTATCTTGAAGTAGCACCTACAAGTTGCATACTTCTAATTAGAAACCTTTGTGAGAAAAGAGCTATTCTTAAAGTATTACTAATAAGTATTACAGATATAAAAAATAGGATAATAAATATCCCACTGAAAATGAAACTAATATTACGAATATTATTATTAATATCACTAATCATATCTTTGGAGTAATCAACTTCGAAAACACCAGGAATTCTAGATATATCTGACTCTATTTCAACTAGTTTTTCATTTTCAAAAAAATCAGAATTAATTTTTAATATAATTAAATCTCTTAATGGGTTATTACCTAAAAATTTTACAAAATCTTCCCCAATTTCTTCTGAAAATTCATTTGCAGCATCTTCACTTGATATATAAGAAAGTGTTGATTCGTCTTTTGTTAAGACATAATCTTTTGTAAATAATGTCCTTTTAATTTGATCAATTTGATTTGATGAGATGTCTTTATTTAGGTAAATATTAATTTCAGTATTTTCTTGAATTACTTTTTTTACTTCAAGGGAGGATAATAGAAAGAAACTAAATATTCCTAAAAGAAGAAGAGAAAGAGAAACACTAAATATTACACTTATATATGGAAAGTTTCCAAATGTCTTTTTAGGTATCTTCTTTCTCTTTTTGTACATAATTTAATTATACCAATAATGGAGCAATTACTAATGCTACTACTGATATTAATTTTAATAATATGTTTAATGAAGGTCCTGATGTATCCTTAAATGGATCACCTACTGTATCTCCAACTACTGCAGCTTTATGAGCCTCAGTTCCCTTCTGACCAGCTTCTTCAATCATTTTTTTAGCATTATCCCACGCACCTCCAGCATTAGACTGGAAAATTGCCATAAGTACACCTGATGATGTAACTCCTGCTAATAGACCTCCAAGCATTTCAGCACCACCTAAGAAACCAACAACTACAGGAACAGAAATAGCCATGATACCAGGTAAAACCATCTCTCTTAATGCAGCTTGAGTTGAAATTTCAACACATTTACTATATTCAGCAACACCATCAGCTTCATTGAAAATCTTCATATCAGCTTTTGATGCTTTTGAGAGATCAGAATCATATTTTCTCATAATCTCAAGAGCTGCTTTTAGTTTAGGAAGTTCTTTAAATTGTCTTCTTACCTCTTCGATCATACTCATTGCTGCTTTACCAACAGCATCCATAGATAATGCTGAGAATACAAAAGGAAGCATTGCTCCAAGTAATAACCCCGTCATAACTATAGGATTAGATATATCGATAGATGTTATTTTAGCTGTTTGCATAAATGCGGCAAATAGTGCAAGTGCAGTTAATGCAGCTGAAGCAATTGCAAACCCCTTACCAATTGCAGCTGTTGTATTACCTACAGCATCAAGCTTATCAGTTCTTTCTCTTACTTTTGGAGGTAACTCAGCCATTTCAGCAATACCACCTGCATTATCAGAAATTGGACCGTAAGCATCTACAGCTAACTGGATACCAGTATTTGCTAACATACCTACAGCTGCTATCGCTATACCATATAGACCAGCAAACTCATAAGAGACTAAAATAGCAACACAAATTAATATTATAGGAATTGCAGTTGACATCATACCAACACCAAGTCCAGAAATTATTGTTGTTGCTGCTCCTGTATCAGATTGTTTTACAATAGATTTTACAGGTGCTTTTCCAGTTGCAGTATAGTATTCTGTAATTTTTCCAACACCTAAACCTGCAATTAGTCCAGCGATCGTTGCATAAAATACTCCNATAGAAGAATATTCTTTNCCATTGAAAGCCCATACTTCTGGAAGGAACATATCAATTAAAAAGTATGTAGCCACTATCATTAAACCTGCGGATCCAAACTCACCTAGATTTAAAGCTGCATGAGGACTGCCACCTTCTTTAACCCTGACAAAGAATGTACCTATAATGGACATTATTATTCCAGTAGATGCAATAAATAATGGTAATAGAATAGCATTTGTTTCCATACCAGAAAATTCTTGTAGACCAATGAATGCAGCTCCAAGTACCATAGCACCAATTATTGAACCTACAAATGATTCGAATAGATCTGCTCCCATACCTGCAACGTCTCCAACATTATCTCCAACATTATCAGCGATTGTGGCTGGATTCAATGGATGATCNTCAGGAATACCTGCTTCAACTTTACCCACTAAATCTGCTCCAACATCAGCAGCTTTAGTATAAATACCACCACCAACTCTAGCAAATAATGCTATTGAAGATGCTCCTAATGAAAACCCAGAAATTACTTTTATTACTGTATCAATATCTTGGAACATTCCATTGTAGATGATAAAAAGTGAACCTAATCCAAGAACTCCAAGNCCAACAACTCCTAGACCCATAACCGCACCACCTGAAAATGCTATTTCTAAAGCTTTTCCTAATGAATCTTGAGCAGCGTTNGTTGTTCTTACATTTGCTTTAGTTGCAACTTTCATTCCAATAAATCCAGCTAAACCAGAGCATAAAGCACCAACAACAAAAGATACTGCTACTAGGTAACTTGATCCTTCGCTTTCTCCTTTGAAGCCAAGTAAAACAGCNGTGATTAATACAAAAACAGAAAGTATTTTGTATTCTGCTCTAAGAAATGCCATAGCTCCGTCGGCAATGTTTTTGGCAATTCTTTCCATTTTTTCAGAACCAACATCTTTTGATGCAACCCAATTATTTTTAAGATATACAAATAATAAGGCAACTAATCCAGACCCTGGTACTAAGTATAACAAATCGTTCATAATAGTTAATTTAATTTTTTCGCAAATATAGCATTAATTTTTAGCTACAATATTCTTCGTAAACGTTTTTAAGATGTTCAGAAATCATAGTTGCATTTCTCCCTTCNATNTGATGTCTTTCTACAAAATGAATAAGAGCTCCATTGTCAAANAAGGCAATAGCAGGTGAGCTAGGAGGGTACGGAAGACACATTTCTCTTATTTTATTAACTGCATCAAAATCAACACCCGCAAATACAGTAAAAAGTTTATCAGGTTTTTTTTCAGAAATCGTCAAGGAATGTTTTACACCTGGTCTAGCTGCCCCAGCTGCACAACCACATACTGAGTTAATTAAAACTAAACATTTTCCTGATTCTTCGTTAAGTTCAGAAACAACTGTTTCTGCATCTTTTAGTTCGGTAAAACCTACTGAAGTTAACTCTTCAATCATAGGTTTAGTTAATTCATCTGGATACATATTAAAAATTTATTAATTAAACACAATTACATAAAACCTAATTCCAGTTTTGCCTCTTCAGACATCAAATCCTGTGAATAGGGGGGGTCGAATGTAATTTCTACTTCGACCTCATTAATTTCTTTTATCATTTCAACTCTATTTTTTACATCTGCAGGAATTGTCTCAGCTGCAGGACAGTTTGGTGAAGTTAAAGTCATAAGAATATGAACATTATCAAGGGGTAAAATTTGAATATCATATATCAGTCCTAATTCATAAACATCTACAGGTATTTCAGGATCAAAAACAGTTTTGATAGCTCTTACTATTTTCTCTTTCAATTTTAACTCTTCTTTCTCTGTCATAATTTATAATGTTAAAGCTAATAATTTAATTTTTTTCTCCATTGACTCTAAACCATTCGACCTTTGGGTTCCAATAAACCTATTTAGTCCAATTTCACTTATNAAGAAAAGGTTTGTATCAGCAATTTCTTCAGGTGTTTTTTTATTAAAAATTTTAATTAAAATACTAAGTAATCCTTTGGTAATTGCTGTATTGCTATCTCCCTCTAAATATATCTTATCATCTTCTTTTGTACATTTTAGCCAAACTTTTGATTGACATCCTTTTACAAGATTATCATCTATTTTATATTTTTCATCTAAATCATTTAAAGATTCTCCTAATTCCATTAGGTAGTTTAATGTCATTTCTAGATCCCCATCAAGAATTTTAAAGTCATCAATTATATCATTTTGAATTTGAACTGTGCTCATCTTTTTATCAAATTTGAAAGAGACTCTACGAAATAATCCACTTCCTCTGTAGAATTATAGATTGCTAGTGATAAACGAGCAGTGCCATCAAGACTATACTTATCCATTAGTGGTTGAGTACAATGATGTCCAGTCCTTAACGCAATACCCTTAGCATCAAGAAGAAGACCCAAGTCGTAATAATGAACTTTATCAGTAGTAAATGAGAATATTCCTACTTTATCTTTCGCAGTCCCAACAACTTTAATACCATCAATCTTTTTTAGAGCATCTTCAGTATATTCTTTTAAGCTAATTTCATAAGTTTCAATATTATCAATTCCAATACTTTTTATATAATTTATTGCCTCTTTAAAGCCAATTACATCACCAATGTTAGGAGTTCCAGCTTCAAACTTATATGGTAAATTATTGTAGGAAGTATTAGAAAAACTTACATCCTTAATCATTTCTCCACCACCCATGTAAGGAGGCATTTTCTCTAAAATTTCCTCTTTACCGTAAACTACTCCAACACCTGTTGGCCCATACATTTTATGTGCTGAAAAAACATAAAAATCACAGTTAAGATCAGTGACATCAATTTTTTTATGNGCTGATGATTGCGCACCATCGACTACACTTAATATGTTATTTTCTTTACACTTTTCAATTATTTTTTTTACAGGATTTATTGTACCCAAAGTATTTGAGATATAAACTATAGAAACCAGTTTTGTTTTTTCTGAAATTAAACTTTTAAAATGATCCATATCAATTTCCCCATTTTCTGAAACATTTATGACTTTTAAGTTTAACTTATTTTCATCTGCAATCATCTGCCAAGGAACAATATTAGAATGATGTTCCATCTCACTTATTATTATCTCGTCACCTTCATTAAAATAAAATTTACTAAGAGATGATGAAATTAGATTTATTCCTTCAGTTGTTCCTCTTGTAAATATTATTTCATTTTCTGAAGATGCATTAATAAATTCTTTTACTAAGGATCTTGTTTCTTCAAATTCTTCTGTTGCCTTTTCAGCTAAAGAATGAATTCCTCTATGGATGTTAGCATTATAACTTTTATAATAGTTTGAAATTCCATCAATCACAGATTGAGGCTTTTGAGTAGTAGCAGCATTATCAAAATAAACTAATTGATGATTATTAATTCTTGATTTAAGGATTGGAAAATCATCACGGATTTTAGTTAAAGGAAAATTATTCATGGTTAAGACCTTCTAGTTCCTTCAATATCATAGCTTCATATTCCTCTTTAATGTTTTCGTCTTCAATCTTTTCTGTAATTTCACTGCTGAATGCAGATAGAAGTAAAGAAATAGAATCTTTTTTAGAAATACCTCTNGACATAAGGTAAAACAATGCGTCTTCATCTAATTGACCTACAGTACAACCGTGAGAACACTTTACGTCATCTGCCCATATTTCAAGTTGAGGCTTAGTATTGACTTTTGCATCATCAGATAAAAGAATGTTATTATTTGACTGAAATGCATTTGTTTTTTGTGCTTTCTGTCTTACAAATATTTTTCCATTAAAAACACCATTTGATCCTTTGTCAATAATACCTTTATAATGTTCATTACTAATTGAATTTTCATCAATATGATCTACGGATGTGTGATTATCAATCAAAGAATTTTTCTTAATAGCATAGAAACCATACATATTAGCATAACAGTTTTTATCCTCAAGCTTTATATTTAAGTTGTTTCTTATTATTTCACCAGTAAAACTGTAAGTGTGAAAGTTTGAAATGCTATTATATTTTTGAAATGCATTAATGCTATTATAATGAAAGTTTTTATTCATATTCTGAACTGAATAATAATTCAATTTTGCATTTTCATCTAAAAATAATTCAGTCACACTATTTGAAAAACTGATTTTAGTGGATGTGTTAATAAATTCTTCTGAGAAAGATATATCCGAATGCTTCTTTATAATAAAGCATTTCCTAAAATATGTTGGGTTTGGTGAATCAATAATATTAATTATTGAAATTTTTTCTTTGAGAGTAGTGTCTTTATCTATATAAAATGTGAGGCATTCATTGTGGTTGATTGTATTTGATGATGAGAAAAAATCTTTTTTTGAATCATCATGTTTTGAATATGTTTTTAAGAATTGATCTTTATTTTGATCTTTAAGATCTTTGAATTTANCTACTTGTATCTCTTTNGGCTTATTTGATAAATTTTCTTGGTAGTTTCCGTTAATGACAAGGATATAGTATTTTTCATTTTNAGGAACATACTTTGAATATATATCTAGATTTTGGATAGGTTCATTTNTCGGTGTTAGTGTTTCAAATTCTTTTTCAATTTTTCTNAGAAGAGGGGTGTATTTATATTCTTCTTTATAGCTATNTAAAGATTTTTCTAATCCTTNGTGTGCAGCATTTTTGATTTGTTTAATATTATTATCTTTTTCTTCAGATAATATTTTTTTGAGATTAATTGTATCAATCATAATTAGTTTTTGACTTTTATCCAATCATAACCCTTCTCTTCTAATTCAAGAGCAAGAGTTTTATCACCAGATTTAACTATTCTACCNTCCATCAATACATGTACATAATCAGGAACAATATAATCTAGAAGTCTTTGATAATGNGTAACAACAACTGTTGCATTATCTTTATTTCTTAAAGCGTTTACACCATTAGATACAATTTTTAAAGCATCAATATCAAGTCCAGAATCTGTTTCGTCAAGGATTGAGAGTTTGGGGTCTAGCATTGCCATCTGAAATATTTCATTTCTCTTTTTCTCACCACCTGAGAATCCTTCATTAATTGATCTACTTAGAAGTTCTTGCTTTATATTAACTAANTTCATTTTTTCTTTCATGAGTTTCAAAAATGCGACAGCATCTANGGGCTTTTCACCTTTTGATTCCCTAATTTGGTTTACAGCTGTTTTCATGAAGTTCGTTGTAGAAACGCCAGGTATTTCAACTGGATACTGGAAAGCGAGAAATATTCCTTCTCTNGCTCTTTCATCTGGTCCTAAGTCAGATAGTTCATTTCCTGAAAAGTTTATTTCTCCATCTGTAACTTCATAATCCTCTCTACCAGCAATAACTGAAGCTAATGTGCTTTTACCAGATCCATTNGGACCCATTATTGCNTGTACTTCACCAGCATTAACATTNAAGTTAAGACCTTTCAGAATTTTAGTGTCATCTATAGACGCATGAAGATTTTTTATTTCTAACATATTTATAAATTAATTTTTATCCAACACTCCCCTCAAGGGTAAGTGATAAAAGTTTTTGNGCTTCCACAGAAAANTCCATNGGTAATTGTTTAAGAACTTCCTTAGCATAACCATTTACAATTAAAGCAATTGCATTTTCTTCATCAATTCCTCGTTGTANGCAATAAAATATTTGATCNTCACCAATTTTTGATGTGGTNGCTTCNTGTTCNACCATCGATGATTTNTTTTCGATGTCTATGTATGGAAANGTATGTGCTCCACAATTATTACCTAATAATAATGAGTCGCACTGAGAGAAATTTCTAGAATTTGAAGCTCTTTTTAAAACATTTACATGACCTCTGTAGCTATTTTGAGAAAATCCTGCTGATATACCTTTTGAAATAATTTTTGATTTTGTNTTTTTTCCAATATGAATCATTTTGGTCCCAGTGTCAGCTTGTTGNTAATTATTTGTAACAGCTACAGAATAAAACTCGCCAACAGAATTATCTCCTTTTAAGATACATGAAGGNTATTTCCATGTTATAGCAGATCCAGTCTCAACTTGAGTCCAACTTATTTTNGAGTTATTTCCATTGCATATTCCTCTCTTNGTAACGAAATTATAAATTCCTCCCTTACCATCCTTGTCACCAGGATACCAGTTTTGAACTGTTGAGTATTTAACTTCTGCATCTTTCTCAGCATGTATCTCAACAACTGCAGCATGTAATTGATTTTCATCTCTNNNTGGNGCNGTNCANCCNTCNANGTANCTNACNTANGANCCTTCNTCAGCNANNATNANAGTTCTTTCAAATTGACCGGTATTTGAGGCATTAATTCTAAAATATGTNGATAGTTCCATAGGGCACCTCACNCCTTTAGGTATGTAACAAAATGANCCATCAGAGAAAACNGCAGAATTCAAACAAGCAAAGTAATTGTCCTTAGCAGGAATTACTTTTCCTAAATGTTTTTTTACNAATTCTGGGTGTTCTTTTACAGCTTCAGAAAATGAACAAAAAATTATNCCTAATTCACCTAATTTATCTTTAAAGGTTGTTCCTATGGATACTGAGTCAATTACTGCATCAACTGCAACTCCGCTTAACCGTTTTTGTTCTTGAAGTGATATTCCTAGCTTTTCNAACGTTTTAATTAGCTCTGGATCAACTTCATCTATTGACTTTAGCATTTTCTTTTTCTTGGGAGCAGAGTAATATGAGATATCTTGNAAATCTATCTTAGGAATATTAAGATTTGACCAGCTTGGTTCTTTCATCTTCTTGAAAGTTTCAAATGCATCAAGTCTCCATTCAAGGAGCCATGATGGCTCNTCTTTTTTAGAAGAAATTAATCTTATAACGTCCTCATTTAATCCNTTAGGTGCTTGATCAACATCGAAGTCTACCGACCATCCATGTTCATATTCCTTAGATGTAAATTCTTTTAATATTTTGTCGTCTTTGCTCATATATAATTTCTAGTTGCAAATTTAGCATAGAATTTTCATTAAAACGAAAAAAAATGCTTTAAACGGTCAGTTTAACGACAAACCATCTTTCAATGTTTCTTCAATTGACATGAAAGATTCAGTCCTTGTAATTCCCTTAACTTTATGGATTTTAGAATCTAAAATTTCTCTAAAATGTGGAGTGTCTTTACATAGTATTTTTATAAATATAGTGTATTGACCAGTGATAGCATGAATCTCTACAACTTCAGGAATATTTCTNAGTGCTTTAACGGCATCTTTATATAAGAAACTTTTCTCAAGGTATACCCCCATGTAACAAGAAATATTATAGCCTAATTTAGTATAATCGATATCTAACTTAGTTCCTCTGACAATCCCCATCTTTTCAAGCTTTCTCATTCTTACGTGCACTGTACCTCCAGATACAAATACTTTCTTGGCTACCTCAGTATAGGGCATTTTAGCNTTTTTTGATAATATATTAAGTATTTTAAGATCTATATTATCAATTTGATAATTTACTTTCATTTTTGGTGTTGTTTTTTNTAAAAAATTCAATTTTATCNAATTTAAATTAAATTCTTTTAAAATTATACCTAAAACATTAAAAATTATTAACCATTATGTGCGATTAGTCCGCAAAATGAATAAATTCCTTCAATCATTTTTGGGTTAATGTTGTTTATTGGGGATATCTTACGAAGATGTCCCCTTTCTTTTTTTATCATTTATTTTTTTTTAAATTAAACTAACTTAACTAATCCTTTAAAAAATTAAAATGAAAAAAATCTGGACTAAAAAATACCCATCTGGTGTTATCAATGATGTTGATTTTAATCAATATAACTCATTTGTTGACTTGTTTGAAGAAGGTTTTGCAAAATACTCCAATGAAATAGCTTTCGAAAATATGGGTAAGTCAATAACCTACAAAGAACTTGATGAGCTTTCAAAGAACTTCTCAAANTTTTTAACACAAGAACTAAAACTCAAGAAGGGGGACAGGATAGCAATTCAATCCCCNAATGTTCTTCAGTATCCAGTAGTATTATTTGGAGCAATAAGGTCTGGTATTATAGTAGTTAATACAAATCCTCTGTATACTCCAGATGAGATGAAACATCAATTCAAAGATTCTGGATGTAAGGCAATATTTATTCTNTCAAATTTTGCTTATAACCTAGAGAAAGTAATAAAAGATACTAATATAGAACACGTGATAATCTCNGACATGGGAGATATGCTTGGTGTTTTGAAGGGTACACTTGTGAACTTTGTTGTAAAGTATGTTAAGAAAATGGTACCAAGTTATTCTATTGATAATTTTTATACTTTTAAGGATGCAATATCTAAGGGTAAATCATACACATATAATCAAGTTGAGGTTGAGTCAAATGATATAGCTTTTCTTCAGTATACAGGCGGAACAACAGGTGTGTCAAAAGGTGCTATGTTATCTCATAAAAATGTTATATCTAATGTAATTCAAGTTTCATCTTGGATGGATATTATGTTAGAAGAAAAGAAAGAAATTGTGATTACAGCATTACCACTATATCATATTTTCGCTTTAGTATGTAATGCTTTAGTTATGTTTAAGTATGGCGCAAGAAATATACTCATTACAAATCCAAGAGATATGGATGGTTTTATTAAAGAATTATCAAAGTATAATTTTTCTATTATTACTGGTGTAAATACACTCTTTAATGGATTGCTAAATAACTCAAAATTTTCAAATTTGGACTTTAATAATTTAAAAGTGGCATTTGGAGGTGGAATGGCTGTCCAAGATATTGTTGCAAATAAATGGAAATCGGTTACGGGTTGTCCTTTGGTTGAGGGTTATGGATTAACAGAAACTTCACCTGTTGTGACAATTAATCCATTGGACGGAACAAATAAGATTGGTACTATTGGATTACCAATTCCCCAAACTGATGTCAAATTTATTGATGATGCAGGAAAAGAAGTTCCTCATGGTGAAAGAGGAGAAATTTGTGTTTATGGACCTCAGGTAATGGAAGGGTATTGGAAAAGAGAAAGTGATACAAAAGAAATTATTAAAGACGGTTGGTTGCATACAGGAGACATAGGAGTAATTGATGATGATGGCTTCATTAAAATTGTTGATAGAAAAAAAGAAATGGTTTTAGTTTCAGGATTTAACGTTTTTCCTAATGAAGTAGAGCATGTTATATCATCTCATCCAAAAGTATTGGAGGTGGGAGTTATTGGGGTTCCTGATAAAAAAACCACTGAGGCTGTGAAAGCTGTCATTGTTAAGAAAGATGATACTCTCACTGAAGATGAGATAAAAGCATTTTGTAGAGAAAAATTAACTAACTATAAATGTCCTAAGCACATTGGTTTTACTGATGAATTACCTAAATCAAATGTTGGAAAAATTCTTAGAAGAATTATAAAAGAAAAAGATTTAGAAACCAATTCATACTAATTAATTATTTAGACTAATTCTAAATTAAAACATATTATAATAATTTTTTGAAGTTAATTTTTCGGATGTTACATTTGTCTGAGTTTTAAAACTTGATGCTTAAATGCAAACTAAATCAACTAAACTATTGACTTTTCTTGGTCATAAATTTTCCCAAATTTTTGGTACGATTTTTTTATCTCTTTTCCTTTCTTTTTCCTTTGATCTAAATGCTCAAGATGATAGCAGTCCATCATTTGATCCATCAATAGTTAAAAATGGAGAATCTTTATTTAAAGGTAATTGTACCGTATGCCATGCAATTAATGAAGTAGTAATCGGTCCAGCTTTGAGGGATGTTCATGAAAGGCAGTCAGAAGAGTGGATTTATGCCTTTATTAAGAATTCACAAAAGGTTATTAAAAGTGGAGATGAGTATGCTGTTAATTTATATAATGAATATAATAAAACATTGATGACTTCATTTGATTTTTCTGATGAAGAGTTAAATGCAATTCTAACTTATATTAAGGATGAGTCAACTAAGGAAGTTCAAGTTGTTGTTGCAGATGTTTCTGATGCTTCTGGTCAAGCGGTAGATTCATCTATTAATTCAAATAATTTTTATCTATCTCTTGGACTTAATCTCTTTTTGCTCTTAGTTATAATTTTTATATTATTTAGATTCACTAATCTATCTAAAAAATATGTCCTTCTTCAGGACAATCAGTTAAAAGGTAAGCTACTTGATGATGATGATAAAGAAATAGTTGATAGTGGATTTAATATTAAAGAATTTATTAAGAGTAACAGAGTTGTTGGTATTGCCTCATTTTTATTTATTGGAATATTTGTAAAGTCATGTATAGATGGATTATATACAGTAGGTATTCAACAAAATTATCAACCAACTCAACCTATTGCATTTTCTCATAAAGTTCATGCTGGTCAATATGAAATTGATTGTAATTATTGTCATACTGGAGTAAATATTTCTAAATCGGCTAATATTCCATCAGTAAATATTTGTATGAATTGTCATAATGCAATAAATACTGATAAACCTGAAATTCAAAAAATATTAACTGCTTATGAAGAGAATAGACCTATAGAATGGGTGAGGGTACATAATCTACCTGATCTTGCATACTTTAATCACAAACAGCACGTAGCTGTTGGAGGGTTAGACTGTGCTACATGTCATGGACCAATAGAGGAGATGGATGTGGTTTATCAATATTCAGAACTTACAATGGGATGGTGTATTAATTGTCACAGAGAAACTGAAGTGAGTTCAAAAGGTAACGATTATTATAAAAAACTTGTAGAATTACATAATAGTTCATCCAAAAAACCAATGACAGTTGAAGATATTGGTGGACTTGAATGTTCAAAATGTCACTACTAATTATGACTAAGGGAAATAAAATATATTGGAAAGGTGTAGAGCAACTTAAAAATGATCCGTCATTTGTAAAGAATGCTCATAACGAATTTCCAGAACACTTACCAATTAATGGTTCTTCTGATAATTCTAGAAGAGACTTTTTGAAGATGATGGGTTTTGGAATTGCTGCAGTTTCTACAGTAGCATGTGAGGCACCAGTAAAATATGCTATTCCTTATGTTAACAAACCAGTTGATGTAGATGTATCAATACCTAACTATTATGCCTCATCATTTACAATGGGAAGTGATTACTGTAGTGTTGTTGTTAAGACTAGAGAGGGTAGACCAATAAAAATTGATGGAAACACATATTCAAAAGTTAGTGGAGGGGCAACAACCCCTAGGGTTGAGTCTTCAATATTAACATTATATGACAAACAAAGACTTAAAAGTCCAATGCTCAATAATAAAGAAGCTAACTGGTCGGAGATAGATAAGTTTGTTAATGAAAGTCTTAGTAGTTCAAAAAATACATACGTTATTAGTAACTCTATTTCAAGTCCATCAACAAGAGGTGTAATTAATGATTTTTTAAAGAAAAATAATGGAAAACACGTTGAGTATGATGCTGTATCT
>NZWZ01000020.1 GCA_002701745.1 Flammeovirgaceae bacterium | reverse complement strand
TCTTGTAGAACCTACTATTTCTGATCTTCCTTTAATCTTACTATTACCTTGTCTCTGGTTAGTTAAATAGCTTTTAACATCTAAGTAAATAGCATGATCATTTGGCTCTATAGAAAAGATTTTATCAGATAGTGTTATCTTTTTTCCACTAGACTTCCCTGAAATTTTATTTATATCAACTTTCATAAATATTTAATTTGATAAAACTACGTATGTATTATTAGATCCTGGAACAGAACCACCTACATAGATTAAGTTATCTTTTTGATCTATTTTTAAAATTTTAAGATTTTGAACAGTTACTTTTTCACCTCCAGTTCTACCTGCCATTCTCATACCTTTAAAAACCCTGGAAGGAGTAGAACCAGCTCCAATTGATCCAGGTGCTCTATTTCTATTGTGCTGTCCGTGTGTATTTTGTCCAACACCTCCAAAATTATGTCTCTTAACTACACCTTGGAAACCTTTACCTTTCGAAACAGATGTTACATCCAAAAATTCATTTTCATTAAAAACATCTTGTAACTTAATCTCCATCCCCAATTTTACTTTGCTATCGAATTCTTTTCTAAAGTTTCTGAATTCAACAATTTTCCTTTTAGGTGTTACACCAGACTTTGCAAAATGTCCCTGAGTAGACTTATTTGCTTTGTTTGTTTTTAGGTCATCATACGCTAATTGAATAGCTCTGTAACCATCTTTATCTCTATCTTTTATTTGAGTAACAAAACATGGTCCTGCCTCAATAACTGTACATCCTACACTCTTTCCTTTCGAATCGAAGAGACTTGTCATACCTAATTTCTTTCCAATAATACCTGACATTTGTTACAAAAAAATTTAAGTTCTTTACACAAAATGTGTGCAAAGATAACAATTTAAGCTATTCCATCAAATATTAGAAAAGTTATTTTTGAGAAAATTTGAAAGATTTTTTGGGCTATTTTTTGATGTAAATTTTCTTTACTTCTAATAAATTATCACCTTCCATAATTATCAAAAAGATTAAGCCCTGCCTTAAATTTAAGAGACTTATTTCCTCATAGATTTTAGATGAATATTCTACCTTTTTATTGTATAAAACTTTGCCATTTATGTCAACCAACAAATAATTTATTTTATCATTTGGTAAATAAGTAGATTCAACTGTTATATTGTCTGGGGAAGGGTTAGGATAAACATTAATTCTTAGATCATCTTTTTCTAAACCTAAAACACTACCCTCAAATTCCTCAAATAGGATCCAATTGAAATTAAATGGTGTTTTTGTAAATAATAATCTTATGTTTTTATCACCGGATTCAAGATTAATTTTAGGGAAATTATTAAAAGTTACCCAATCTTGCCAACCATCAGTAGCAGGAAAAGAAACTGTATGAAGTTCTTCCGCAACCGAATCTTCCATCAATAATAACTTTATAGTACCACCATTTGCATAATCTTGACTTCCATCAGAAGCAACTCTATAACTTAAATCATATAAACCAGCTTTTTGAACATTTATAACATAGTCAGCATAATCAGCAGAATCTAAATAACCAATATTTTGACCTCCCCCATCATCTTCAGTCATTTCCAAGGATATTCCACTTTGGTATACATAATCCTCAGCTTCTAGATATCCTGGAACTGGAATTCCAACTGACACATTATTATCAAAAGAAAACCAATTTAGATTAAATGGACCGTCTAAAATTTTTAATCTAATTTGATGCTCTCCTTCAGGTAGAGTTAAAGCCTTACTTGTACTTTCCCATGTTTGCCAACCACCAGTTGTAGGCAATATTACATTTTGAAGAGAAGAATATGTTCCAGTTGTAGGATCAAGAATACTTAACTCAACTTGACCCCCTGATGACCAATTAGGATCAGCAGCTGACCTGTAAGTAACATTATATAAATCTCCACTTTCAATTTTTACATAGTAATCAGCATAATCTCCATTATCTAAACTACCTATATTTAATCCACCATTTTCATCTGATGTTGATTCAAGTTCGATACCTTTTTGATTGAAGTAGTGCTCAGCTTCTATCTTACCTGGAATTGCATGAACAAAAGATATTTTATTTTCAACAACTTCATTATTAAAATTTATAAGTGTTTCACCATCCAATGCCTTAACAGAATTTCCAGTGTAGGATAAAGTAACAATATCTGTAGGCTGAATTTCTGTATCAAAATTTATTATGATTGACCTTGGAGATGATGAATAATTAAGATTTTGAATATCCTTTTCTTGATCATTGATATTTAATATAAAATCAGACTTATTTAGTGTTGAAGTGTTATCTAAATTTTTATTGAAATTAATATTAATTGAATTTTCAGAAAGTGTAAATGATGAAATATATTTTGTTTGCAGTAAATTAATATCTCCAATTCTTTCAAATTCAAAAAAACCTAAATTAAAGGTTCCTGTTTTAACCTGAAAAACAAATTTGTCGTCAGTATCATAAACTACTAATGAATCAATATTAACAAAAGACCAATTAGCCCATGACTCAGTATTAGGAACATTTATTAAATCTGTAACCTGATTATCATTAATCTTAAAATAAAAACTTCCATCATTATCCTCAGTTGCTACTCTAACTTTAATATTGTATAAACCAGATGTGGGATCTTTTAAGGTATACTGCATCCATTCATCTGACTCAACCCATCCAACATTATATCCATTTGATAGAGGATCTTCGTTATTCTGAATATCGACATTATCATTTCTATAAGCCCAACCATTATTCCATGCAGAAAAATCACCACCATAATTAGCTTCTGATCCAGCATCATAATAAGCTTCTCCCATTATTCCCAAATCAAAGTCAGAAGCAAAAATTTTACCAGGAATAATATTTTCAGCATAAGGTATTGTTTCATCAGAAAAAGGCTGTCTAAACAAAGCGTCTATAACATCTTTCTGGTATCTAGTATTTTCAAACTTAATGTCTTCTGTCAATTGTCTCAACCCTTCAATTGCATCTTCCTTAGAAGGAGCTTCACCTCCTCCATTCCAATAATCGACAATTTTATTATAATTCTCATTATAACTAATTGACATAGGAGGTTGGATAGCACCAATACGCTTAAAAGGCCACCAAGCCCAACCAATTCCATTTTCTTCAAAAACTTTTACGGCATCTCTGTACCAAAAATTAGAATTTTCACCTGTCTCTCCAACAAATAGAGGCACATTTAATGAATCTCTNAGAGGTAACATCCAATCTAAATATCCCTGATCAACNGGACTCCAGTATTTATGAGGACTATAAACAAAATTATCATCCCANGGAGGNGTCAATCCAGTAAAATCATTNGCAAACCAGTTACCTTCAATAAATAAAATATGGTTATCACCCTCNGATCTTATTNCCTCTGTTATTTTTTCNTATAATTGTCTTAATAATATCCCACCAGGTATATCCCAATTAGGCTCATTAATTAGATCGTATCCAGCAATCCATTCTTCATTTTTATATCTACTAGCAAGTCTTCTCCACAATTCAACAGTCTTGTTTTGATTTAGGGNACTTTCCCACAAGGAAGGTTTTGTTGGATCATAGTCAGATATGTCAGCGTTATAACCCTGACCACCTGGCGCAGCATGTAAATCAATCATAAGATAGATTTGATTTTGCTTACACCAGCTCAATAGACTATCCAAAAGAGTAAACCCAATTTCTTTTTCAGTATACGCATTAGGAAAAGGCTCATTCTCAATAGGCTCAGTAAATAAATTNTAATGTATNGGAACTCTGATAAGATTAAAACCCCATNGTTTCATTGAATCAATATCAATTTTTCTTACATGATTTGAGAGCCAGTTNTGATAGAAAACGTCTGTTTCTTCTTCACCNATTAATTCAATTAACCTGTCTTTNATTTGATACTGAGTTGATGAAAAACCTCCNGGAGCCATCATGTATCCTTCTTGTACCATCCAACCNCCAAGTCCCATACCTCTAAATATTATAGTATCGCCGTTTTCGTTAACGATAGAACTACCAGATGTACTTAGAAAATTTTGCGAGTATGAAGAGAAATTTAGCACTAAAAATAGCACTAAGAAGTTANTTAGTTTGGTCATATGCATCACGAAGTAAATGCACAAAAGGTAATTTTCAAAATGAAATGAATTAAACTTTTATTTCGACATCGACACCACTTGGTAATTCAAGTTTCATTAAGGCATCAACAGTTTGGCTACTATTAGAATATATATCTAATAGCCTTTTATAAGTNCAAAGTTTAAATTGCTCTCTAGATGTTTTATTAACATGAGGAGATCTNAATACTGTAAAAATTTCTTTTCTTGTNGGTAGTGGAATAGGACCACTAACNATAGCACCTGTTGTCTTAACAGCNTTTACAATCTTATCAGAACTTTTATCAACTAAATTATAGTCAAAGGATTTAAGCTTAATTCTTATTTTTTGTGCCATTTTATTAATTTAATTCTCCATTTGCTTTAGAAATAATGTCTTCTGCAATATTTTTTGGGACACCATTGTAGTGTGAAAATGTTAATGATGCGGAAGCTCTACCAGAACTTAAGGTTCTAAGGTCAGTAACATAACCAAATAATTCAGATAAAGGAACATCTGCCTTTATAATTTGAGAATTACCTTTCATATCCATACCTTTCATAATACCTCTTCTTTTATTTAAATCACCTGTTACTCCACCTGTAAATTCATCTGGGGTTGTGACCTCAACGGACATGATAGGTTCCATTAATACTGGACTAGCTTTTTTTGCTGCCTGCTTAAAAGCAATACCTGCAGCTAATTCAAAAGATAAAGAATCAGAATCAACATCGTGAAAAGAACCATCATATAATCTAACTTTCATAGATTCAACAGGAAAGCCTGCTAAAGGGCCATTTTCCATTGCGTTTTTAAAGCCTTTTTCAACTGCTGGAATAAATTCTCTAGGAATTTTACCACCAACAATTTNATTAANAAACTGAAGACCATCACCTTCTGCATCTTCATCTCTAGGTCCTATTTCAAAAACTATGTCAGCAAACTTACCTCTACCACCAGATTGTTTTTTATAAACTTCTTGATGGGTAGTTGATGACTGAATAGATTCTTTATAAGCAACTTGTGGAGCACCCTGATTTATCTCTACCTTAAACTCTCTTTTTAATCTATCAATTATGATTTCAAGATGAAGTTCACCCATACCTCTAAGGACAGTCTGGCCAGTTTCCTCATCAGTGTTTACTCTAAGTGTTGGATCTTCCTCAATCAATTTACTTACCGCCATTCCTAACTTATCCACATCAGCTTGTTGTTTTGGCTCAATAGCATAACCAATTACTGGCTCAGGGAATGACATAGATTCTAAAACAATTTTAGATTTTTCATCAGATAACGTATCTCCTGTCTTAATATCTTTNAAACCAACTCCAGCACAAATGTCACCNGCAACTACTTTATCTATTGGATTTTGCTTNTTAGANTGCATTTGCATGAGCCTTGAAATTCTTTCCTTCTTACCATTTCTATTATTNAAAATATAAGATCCTGCNTCTAATGTTCCTGAGTAAACTCTAAAGAAACATAGTCTACCAACGAACGGATCAGTTGCAATTTTAAAAGCAAGAGCAGAAAAAGGTTCATCATTCTTTGGGTTTCTTGATACCTCTTGATCGTTATCTGGGTTGGTACCTGTTACTGGAGGTAAATCTAATGGAGAAGGCAAGTAAGAACATACTGCATCTAATAATGCCTGAACACCTTTATTTTTGAAAGCAGAACCACACATAACTGGAGAAAATGACATATCGATAACTGCCTTACGAATTGCGGCCATCATTTCTTCTTTAGTTATAGAATCTGGATCATCAAAGAATTTTTCTAATAAATTATCATCATACTCAGCAACACTTTCAACTAGATTTTGTCTCCACTCATCTACAGTTTCAACCAAGTTTTCTGGTATATCAACAACATTATAAGTCATACCCATATCAGTCTCATTCCAAACAATTGCTTCTTTAGTTATAAGATCAACTACACCTTTGAAATTCTCTTCAGCTCCAATAGGAATTTGAAGTGGAACAGGTTTAGCATTTAATTTATCCTTGATTTCATTTACAACATTAAGAAAATCAGCACCTGCTCTATCCATTTTATTTACAAAACAAATTCTAGGTACTTTATATTTATCTGCTTGTCTCCAAACTGTCTCAGACTGAGGCTCAACACCTGNCAACAGCACANAANANNNCTACNGCACCATCTAAGACNCNTAGNGATCTTTCAACNTCAACAGTAAAATCTACGTGACCAGGAGTNTCNATAATATTGACCCTATAATCATTAGTATTGTCAATCATTTTACCTTGTTGAGTNGGATATTTCCAGAAAGTAGTTGTAGCTGCAGATGTAATAGTAATTCCTCTTTCTTGTTCTTGCTCCATCCAGTCCATAGTAGCCGCACCATCATGAACTTCACCTATTTTATGACTAAGACCAGTATAATATAAAATTCTTTCAGTAGTTGTAGTCTTTCCGGCATCGATATGTGCCATAATCCCAATATTTCTAAGATAATTTAAATCTTTAATTTCTGCCATTTTATAAATTATTAAAATCTAAAGTGTGAGAATGCTTTATTAGCTTCAGCCATTCTATGAGTATCGTCTTTCTTTTTTACTGCGCCACCTTCACCTTTTGATGCAGCTATAATTTCATTAGCTAATCTGTCAACCATGGTTTTTTCGTTTCTACTTCTAGCATATTGAATTAACCATTTTTGGCTTAATGTAATTTTTCTAGCAGGTCTAACTTCAATAGGTACTTGGAAATTAGCACCTCCAATTCTTCTACTTTTTACTTCGACTGAAGGCATAACATTATTTAGAGCTTTTTTCCATACTTCTAAGCCTTTTTCTTTTGTTTTCTCTTCTACAATCTTTAATGAATCATAAAAAATAGAATATGATATACTCTTTTTACCATCTTTCATTAGATTATTAACAAACTGAGTAACTAAAGTATCCTTAAAAATAGGATCAGGTAAAAAATATCTTTTTTTAGGTTTAGATTTTCTCATGTATTATTTTTTTGCTTTAGGTCTTTTAGCACCATATTTTGATCTTCTCTGAGTTCTGTCATCCACACCACCAGTATCAAGAGTTCCTCTAATAACATGATATCTTACACCAGGCAAATCTTTAACCCTACCACCTCTAATTAAAACGATAGAATGTTCTTGTAAATTATGACCTTCACCAGGAATATATGCATTTACCTCTTTACCATGAGATAATCTAACTCTTGCTACCTTTCTCATAGCAGAATTAGGCTTCTTTGGAGTAGTTGTATATACTCTAGTACATACCCCTCTTTTCTGTGGGCAAGAATCTAANGCTGGAGACTTTGATTTAGACTTCAGTTTTTTTCTTCCTTTTCTTACAAGTTGTTGTATCGTTGGCATAATATTTATTAAATGCGACGCAAAAATAGAAATTCATACGTCTTAAACAAAATTTTTTAAGTCTTTATAATTATTATAAAATCATTTATTTTCTTGGTTATTTACATCAAGAGGAAATTTAGGTAATTCATTAAAGTCTTTAATTTCCTCATATTTCTGTTCATACTTAGAAATATTATCATTTAGAGCAATTGAAAACTTCTTAGCATGCTCAGGTGTTATGATAATTCTCGAATTTACTTTTGCCTTAGGGACCCCAGGCATGAGCTGAATAAAATCAATAACAAATTCACTACTAGAATGAGCTATCATGGCAAGATTTGCATACTTACCTTTTGATACCTCATCCGATAGTTCAATATTTATTTGATTTTGTTTTTGACTCATTTCTGATCTTGTTTATTCTCCTCAAGAATATCTTCACTTACAGTTGCTCCATCTTCTATGATTACATCATCAGATTTCATCATAAGTTCATCATACTCTTTCTCAGAACCAACAATCATGTCATTATATTCTCTTAAACCTGTTCCCGCTGGGATTAAGTGACCTACAATAACATTTTCTTTAAGACCTCTAAGATCATCAACTTTACCTCTAATGGACGCTTCACTAAGAACCTTTGTAGTTTCTTGGAATGAAGCAGCAGATATAAAGCTTTCAGTTCCTAAAGATGCTCTAGTTATACCCTGTAAAGAAGGTCTTGAAACTGCAGCATCTGCATTTCTTACCTCTACAATCTTTTTATCATTTCTTCTTAGTGATGAATTCTCATCTCTTAACTCTCTAGAAGTAATGATTTGACCTTCTTTGAAAGAAGAATCTCCTGGATCAGTTACTACTTTTTTCTCAAAAATAGCATCATTAGTAGTTTTAAATACTAATTTATCAACTTTCTCATCTTGTAAGAAATTAGTATCTCCTGGGTCAACAATAATAACTTTCTGCATCATCTGTCTTACAATTACCTCAATATGCTTATCATTAATTTTAACACCCTGAAGTCTATAAACTTCTTGAATTTCATTAACTAAATAATCTTGAACTTCAGTAGGACCTTTTATAGATAAAATATCAGCAGGAGTAATTGCTCCATCTGATAATGGAGAACCAGCTTTTACGTAATCATTATCTTGTACTAAAATGTGCTTAGATAAAGAAACTAGATACTTTTTCTTGGTTCCATCCTTAGATTCTATGAAAATCTCTCTATTTCCTCTCTTTATCCCACCATATGTTACTACTCCATTAATCTCACTAACTACAGCAGGATTAGATGGATTTCTAGCTTCAAATAATTCAGTTACTCTTGGTAGACCACCTGTTATATCTCTAGACTGACCAATCATTCTTGGAATCTTAGATAAAATTGTACCAGGGCTGACAGTACCACCTTTCTCAACCGATAAGTGAGCTCCAACTGGAATATTATATGACTTATCGCCATCTTTAGATTTAACTATAATTGCAGGGTTTTTAGTTTTATCCCTACATTCTATGATAACCTTTTCTTTATGACCAGTTTGCTCATCGAATTCCTCTTTAAATGTAACACCTTCTTCAATTGACTCGTAATCAATTTTTCCTTTCAGTTCAGAAAGAATAACAGCGTTGTATGGATCCCAATTACAGATCATATCACCCTTCTCAACCTTCTGTCCGTCTTTAACTTTGAGGAAAGATCCGTAAGGAACATTATTTGAAATAAGAGTAGCTCCCTTACCATTAACAACCCTAACTTCACCACTTCTTGCCATAACAACCTCCACTTTATTACCTTCAGAATCTTTTGAAGAAACTGATCTAATACCATCAAAAACAATCTTTCCTTCGAACTTTGCTTTAATGTTTGCGTCAACAGCAATATTAGATGCTGTTCCACCCACGTGGAAAGTTCTCAATGTTAACTGAGTTCCTGGCTCGCCAATAGACTGTGCCGCAATAACACCAACAGCCTCTCCAACATTGACCATTTTACCATTAGCTAAATTTCTACCATAACATTTAGCACAAGCCCCTCTTGTTGTCTCACAAGTTAGAACCGATCTAATTTCAATTTCCTCAATGCTAGTTTGATCAATTTTATTAGCAATTTCCTCATCTATCTCTTCCCCAGCTTCAATTATTAAATCATTTGTAATAGGATCATAAACGTCGTGAACAGTTACTCTACCTAAAATTCTTTCAGATAAAGGCTCAACTATGTCTTCATTATCTTTTAAAGCGCTAACTGTAACTCCTCTTAATGTACCACAATCCTCTTCATTGATAATTACATCTTGTGCTACATCAACTAATCTTCTAGTCAGATATCCTGCATCAGCAGTTTTTAATGCTGTATCAGCTAAACCTTTCCTAGCACCGTGAGTTGAAATAAAATACTCGATAACATCTAACCCTTCTTTAAAATTAGAAAGTATAGGGTTTTCAATAATTTCACCAACAGAACCAGATAGATTTTTTTGAGGTTTAGCCATCAAACCTCTCATTCCACCTAACTGTCTAATTTGTTCTCTTGAACCTCTTGCACCAGAATCCATCATCATATAAATAGGATTGAAGCCTTGTTCGTCATCTTCAAGTTGATTCATAAGTGTAGTAGTAAGTCTGGTATTAGCTCTGGTCCAAATATCGATAACCTGATTATACCTCTCATTATCCGTTATCAGTCCCATATAATAATTATCCCAAACAGCTTTAACTTCCTTCTTAGCAGATTCAACCAAAGATTCTTTAGCTTCCGGTATTTGGATATCTCCAAGACCCATAGAAAGGCCACCTTCATAAGCCATATTAAATCCTAATTCCTTAATATCATCAAGGAACTTAGCTGTTCTTGATATACCACAAACTTTATATACAATAGAAATTATTTGTTGTAATTTTTTCTTTGTGAGTAACTCATCAATATAACCTACTTCATTAGGAATTAAATTATTAAAAAGAACTCTACCAGCAACTGTCTCTATAACTTTATTCTCTAAAGTACCTTCAGAAGTTCTGACATTTGTTCTTAACTTGATNAGCGCATTCTTATCAACTTTTTCCTCATTTAATGCAATNACTACCTCTCTTANATTNGAGAAAATTAANCCCTCGCCTTTTAATGGATGTTCTTTNGTTGACTTTCTNCCTTTAGAAACATAATANAAACCAAGAACCATATCCTGAGATGGNACTGTAATTGGAGCTCCATTAGCAGGATTTAANATATTATTTGATCCTANCATTAATAGCGATGCTTCAACTATTGCCTCATGNCCAAGAGGAACATGAACTGCCATCTGGTCNCCATCAAAATCAGCATTAAAAGCAGTACAAGCTAAAGGATGTAANTCAATAGCNTTACCCTCGATTAGTTTNGGTTGAAAAGCTTGTATNCCAAGTCTATGTAATGTCGGGGCTCTATTTANNAGAACTGGNTGTCCAACTAATACATTTTCTAGAATATCCCAGATTACAGGTTCTTTCTTNTCAACTAGTTTTTTAGCAGATTTTACAGTTTTNACAATACCTCTTTCAATTAACTTTCTAATAATAAACGGCTTAAATAACTCTGCAGCCATATCTTTAGGAAGCCCACATTCATGCATCTTNAACTTAGGACCAACAACAATTACTGATCTACCAGAATAATCAACTCTTTTACCAAGTAGATTTTGTCTAAATCTACCTTGCTTTCCTTTTAACATATCAGTTAAAGACTTTAAAGATCTATTTCCATCAGACCTAACAGCATTGATTCTTCTCGAATTATCAAANANNGANTCNACNGCNTCTTGAAGCATNCTTTTTTCNTTTCTTAAAATAACTTCNGGAGCTCTAATTTCAAGTAATCTTTTTAATCTGTTATTTCTAATTATTACTCTTCTNTAAAGATCATTTAAATCAGANGTAGCAAATCTTCCTCCATCAAGTGGAACAAGTGGTCTTAACTCTGGCGGAATAACNGGAATCATTTTAACAATCATCCATTCAGGCCTNTTGTCAATATTTTCTCTNGAATCTCTAAATGCTTCTATTACTCTAAGCCTCTTTAAAGCTTCTGCTTTTCTTTGTTGAGATGTNTCNTTAGCTGCCTTATATCTAAGATCTANCGATAATGCATCTAAATCAATTTGGGATAAAAGCTCAGCAATAGCCTCNGCACCCATTTTAGCGATAAATTTATTAGGGTCATCNTTTGGCAATAANTAATTATCTTTTGGTAACGAATCAGTAATATTTANATATTCTTCTTCTGTTAATAAATCCATTTTTTGGCAACCATCTTCCTCTTTAACACCTGGATTTATAACTACATATCTCTCATAATATACAACTTGATTTAACTTTTTAGCAGGAACACCNAGCATNTAACCAATTTTATTAGGAAGAGTTCTAAAGTACCAGATATGAGCAACAGGAACNACTAATTCGATATGCCCCATCCTCTCTCTCCTAACTTTTTTCTCAGTCACTTCAACACCACACCTATCACAAATTATACCTTTATATCTAATCCTTTTATATTTACCACAATGACATTCCCAATCCTTAACNGGACCAAATGTTCTTTCACAAAATAANCCACCCATTTCTGGTTTNAATGTCCTGTAATTTATTGTTTCAGGAGCTGTAACTTCACCAAAAGAATTTTCNAGNATAGATTCCGGAGAAGCTAAACTTACTATAATCTTTGAAAAGTCACTTGATTTATTGTTTTTATTAGATAGCATATTATATATTAAATTATTTCATTGTTATTTCTAAAGCCAAACCTCTCAGTTCGTGAATCAAAACATTAAATGATTCAGGTATTCCAGGAGTTTGCATGTTTTCACCTTTCACAATAGCTTCATAAGCTTTTGCTCTTCCTATTATATCATCTGATTTAATAGTTAAAATCTCTTGAAGAACATGTGATGCGCCAAAAGCTTCGAGAGCCCAAACCTCCATTTCACCAAATCTTTGACCACCAAATTGAGCCTTACCTCCAAGCGGTTGTTGTGTAATTAATGAATAAGGACCTATTGATCTAGAATGCATCTTATCATCAATTAAGTGACCTAGTTTAAGAATGTAAATTACACCAACTGTTACTTTCTGATCAAACTTTTTACCAGAAGAACCATCATATAAATAAGTTCTACCAAATGAAGGCAATTTAGCTTCATCAAGTTCCTTACTTACTTCATCAGCAGTAGCTCCATCAAAAATTGGAGTTCTATACTTTTTGTTGAGCTTAAGACCAGCCCAACCAAGAGCAGTTTCATATAACTGTCCGATATTCATTCTAGATGGTACACCTAATGGGTTTAATACAACATCAACAGTTGATCCATCTTCTAGGAATGGCATATCTTCCTCTTTCACAATCCTTGCTACAACACCTTTATTACCATGTCTACCTGCCATTTTATCCCCAACCTTAAGTTTTCTTTTCTTTGCAACATAAACTTTTGCCATCTGTACAATACCAGGAGCAAGTTCATCACCAACCTCCAAAGAAAATTTCTCTTTTTTAAAGTTAGATGCAAAATCATTTCTCTTAATTACATAATTTTTGACAGCTCTAGAAACTGAATCATTTACTTTCTTATCATCAGTCCAGTCTTCTAAGACAACATCTTGAATTAAGCTTGATTCCTCAGGAACGTTTAGGCTGTTCATATCATAGTAAATATTCTTTTTAGGGAAAAGTTTGTCTTCTATTAGTTTTCTAGAAAATTTAACACCACCCTTTACAAGCTTATCACCATATTTATGACTTATACCATTACATTTTTTATTTTTAAGAAGTTTATCAAATTTCTCAATAATTCTTGTTTTAAGATCAACCAAAGACTTGCTGTAATCAGCTTTTAGTAACTCTATTTGCTGTTTAGCAAGTTTTTTAGAATCTTTATCTTTCTTTTGTCTTGTAAAAAGTTTAGTGTCTACTACGACACCATTTAATGATGGAGGAGCTTTTAATGACGCATCCTTGACATCACCAGCCTTATCACCAAAAATAGCTCTTAATAGTCTTTCTTCAGGAGTCGGATCACTTTCACCTTTTGGTGTAATTTTTCCNATTAATATATCTCCTTCTTTTACTTTNGCACCNACTCTTATNAGACCATTTTCATCTAAATCTTTTATTGCCTCATCACTTACATTTGGTATNTCATTAGTGAANTCTTCCTCACCTCTTTTNGTATCTCTAACTTCGAGTTTAAACTCTTCAATATGTAAAGAAGTGAAAACATCTTCTTTCACTACTTTTTCAGATATTACAATAGCATCCTCAAAATTATAACCTTTCCAAGGCATNAAAGCGACTTTTAAATTTCTTCCAAGTGCAAGTTCTCCGTCTTGAGTTGCAAAACCTTCACAAATTACTTGACCTTTCTTCACCTTATCGCCAACTTTAACAGTTGGTNTTAAATTTATACAGGTATCTTGATTAGTTCTCCTGAATTTTATTAANTCATAGGTTTTTGATTNCTCATCAAATGAAACTAATTTTTCATTNGCATCTAGATCATATTTGATNTCAATTTTATTTGCATCAACATAAATAACTGTTCCTTTTCCTTCAGCTACAATTGTNGATCTAGAATCTTTCGCGACTCTGTATTCCATTCCAGTNCCAACTATAGGTGATTCTGGTTTCATTAAAGGNACCGCTTGTCTCATCATATTTGAACCCATTAATGCCCTATTAGCATCATCGTGCTCAAGGAAAGGTATNAAAGANGCNGCTACAGAAACAATTTGGTTAGGAGCAACATCCATAAACTTAAGTTCCTTATTTTTTGCCAANGGAAAATCTCCCTCNTATCTNGCTTTAACAGTACTTTCTACAAACTGTCCAGTGGATTTTAGAGGNACATTTGCTTGAGCAATTAAAGAATTATCTTCTTCTTCAGCGGTTAAATAACTTATCTTTCCACTTAAATCAACTTTACCATCTGATACTTGCCTGTAGGGTGTTTCAATGAATCCCATATTGTTAACCTTTGCGTGTACACANAAAGATGATATAAGACCAATGTTAGGACCCTCAGGAGTCTCGATTGTACAAAGCCTACCATAATGNGTATAATGAACATCTCTTACCTCAAATCCAGCTCTTTCTCTTGACAGACCACCNGGGCCTAAAGCAGACATTCTTCTTTTNTGAGTGATTTCAGCAAGTGGATTTGTTTGATCCATGAACTGAGACAGCTGATTTGTTCCGAAAAATGAATTAATTACTGAAGTAAGTGTTCTTGCGTTAATTAAATCAACTGGCTTAAAATCTTCGTTATCTCTAACATTCATTCTCTCCCTAATTGTTCTTGCCATTCTAGCAAGTCCAACACCAAATTGAGAATAAAGTTGTTCACCAACAGTTCTAACTCTTCTATTACTTAAATGATCAATATCATCAACAACTGTTTTCGCATTAATAAGAGTAATTAAATATTTAACAATTAAAATTATATCTTCATTTGTTAAGACTCTAACGTTATAATCTGTATCTATATTTAATTTTCTGTTAATTCTATATCTACCTACTTCNCCTAAGTCGTATCTTTTATCACTAAAGAAAAGATTTTGGATAATGTCTCTTGCTGTCTGCTCATCTGGAGCCTCAGTNTTTCTAAGTTGTCTATATATTTCTTCTAAAGCTTCTTTTTCTGAGTTAGAAACATCTTTTTTAAGAGTATTGTAGATGATAGTAAACTCACCTATATTAATATCCTCTCTATGAACCGTGACAAATGGAGCCTCAGCAGAAATAATAGTTTCAATATCTTCTTCTACCAGTATATGATCTCTGTCTAAAATAAGCTCATTTCTGTCAATAGATATAACTTCNCCGGTATCTTCATCAACAAAATCCTCCACCCAAGTCTTTAATACTCTTGCAGCTAATTTTTTACCTAAAGCCTTCTTAAGTTTTGTTTTAGTAGCCTCAACTTCTTCTGAAAGCTGAAATATATCTAAAATATCCTTATCAGATCCATAACCTATTGCTCTCAATAAAGTTGTAATAGGAAATTTCTTTTTTCTATCAATGTAAGCATACATCACATTATTTACGTCAGTAGCAAATTCAATCCAAGATCCTCTAAATGGAATAATTCTGGCAGAATAAAGAGGAGTTCCGTTAGTATGTTTACTCTGAGCAAAGAATACACCTGGTGATCTATGTAGCTGAGATACAATAACTCTTTCAGCTCCGTTGATAACAAATGATCCTTTATTAGTCATGTAAGGTATGTTACCTAAAAATACTTCCTGTTCAATAGTTTCAAAATCATCATTATCCTCATCATTACATATTAATCTTAGTTTTGCTTTTAGAGGTAAAGAATAAGTCAAACCCCTGTCAATACATTCTCCAACAGAATATTTAGGAGGATCTACAGTATAGTCTATAAATTCAAGGACAAAATTTTCTCTTGAATCTGAAATAGGGAAGTTTTCTTTAAAAACTTTAAAAAGACCTTCATTATCTCTTTTCTCAGGAGGAGTTTCGAGTTGAAAAAAGTCTTTATATGACTGAAGTTGAACATCAAGAAAATCTGGATATTCAACTAAATTTTTTAGTTTAGAAAAGTCTATTCTATTTGATGATATTTTCAATTGATTAAAGTTTATAGGTTATAAAAACCCACACACTTTTAGTGTGTGGAAAATGAAATTTTAGCTAAATCTTAGTTTAATTCAACTTCAGCACCAGCTTCTTCTAGCTGCTTCTTAGCTGATTCAGCCTCATCTTTAGGAACACCTTCCTTAATAGCTTTAGGTGCACCATCAACCATATCTTTAGCATCTTTTAAGCCTAAACCAGTTATCTCTTTAACTAATTTTACAACAGCTAACTTTGATGCTCCTGCTGACTTTAATGTTATATTGAAACTTGTTTTTTCTTCTGCTGCATCACCTCCTGCATCACCTCCTGCACCTCCACCTGCTGCTACTACAGTTGCTGCTGCCGCTGGTTCAATACCATATTCGTCTTTTAAAATATTTGCTAATTCACTTACATCTTTAACAGAAAGATTTACAAGTTCTTCAGCTATCTTCTTTATATCTGCCATTTTAATTTAATTTAAAGTTTATACACTATTCTTGTTTGTTTTCAAGTGCCTTAACAACACCTGAAATTTTATTTTCAGAACTTTTCAGTAATGAAATAATATTTTTTGCTGGAGATTGTAGTAATAATACAATATCTCCAATAATTTCTTCTTTTCCTTTTAGCTTCGATAACGAATCTAGATGGTTATCCCCGACAAAGATATCAGACTCAATCGATGCAACTTTTAATGAAGGATGATCAGAATCNAAAGATTTTCTAAATTCTTTAAGAACTTTAGCTGGTCCACTAGGACTTTGATTAGCAAAAAGTAATCCTGAAAAACCTTTTAAAGCATCTCCATTAATTATTTCTGAATAATCTTCTTCTTGATTCTCTAAAGCTTTTTTAATGAAAGTATTTTTAACAACCTTATATTCTACATCTCTTTTAAAGCATGATTCTCTAAAAGAATTAACTTGGTCAACAGATAATCCAGAAGCATCAAGTAGATAAAAGATATTATTCTCCTTAAACTTTTTAGTTAGATCCTGTACTAATTCTAATTTATCTTCTTTTCTCATTTTAACTCATTAATATAGAACTGTCAACCTTTATTGAGCTACTCATTGTACTCGAAAGACTAACACTTTTAAAATAAATTCCTTTTGATGATGAAGGCTTNAGTTTCTTAACTGTATTAAGAAGTTCCATAGCATTTTCATGTAATTTTTTTGAATCAAAAGATACTTTGCCAACAGATGCATGAATAATTCCAGNTTTATCAACCTTAAAATCAATTTTTCCTTTTTTGACATCTACTACCGCTTTACCAATATCATCAGTTACTGTCCCAGACTTTGGATTCGGCATCAAACCCCTTGGACCTAAAACTTTTCCAAGTTTACCAACTTTTGCCATTAAAGATGGCATTGTAATTATAACATCAATATCTGTCCATCCACCTTCAATTTTTTTAATGTAGTCATCTAAACCTACATGATCAGCACCAGCTTTTTTAGCTTCATCTTCTTTGTCAGCAGAACAAATTGCTAGTACTTTAAGTGCTTTTCCAGTGCCATGAGGAAGAGAAGAAGTACCTCTCACCATTTGGTCAGCTTTCTTAGGATCTACTCCTAGGCGAATATCTAAGTCAACAGACGCATCAAACTTAGTAGTTGTAATTTCTTTAACTAACTTACAAGCTTCTTCAACAGTATAATATTTATTAATATCATACTTATCTTTGACAGCTTTTTTATTTTTTGTTAATCTACTCATTTAATTCACATTTTCAGGAAAAACTCCTTTAACTTTAACACCCATACTCCTTGCAGTACCTGCAATCATTTTCATTGCTGAACTAACTTTGAAGGCATTTAAATCTTTCATCTTTGTTTCAGCTATATCTTTTACTTGATCCCATGTTATTGAAGCAACCTTATTTAAATTTGGCTGATCAGATCCTTTCTTTTTATTTGCAGCTTGAAGAATCANTACAGACGCAGGAGGTGTTTTAATAACAAAATCAAAAGATTTATCCTTNTAAATTGTTATTACAACCGGTAAAACTTGACCTTTTCTATCATCAGTTCTAGCATTAAACTGATTACAGAACTCCATTATATTAATACCTTTACTACCTAGNGCTGGTCCAACTGGAGGTGCAGGATTAGCTTGTCCACCCCTAACTTGCAACTTAAGATATCCGTCTATTTGTTTTGCCATTNTTTTAACTTGTTTTTTCTACCTGATAATAATTTAANTCTACAGGTGTATTTCTTCCAAAAATTTTAACTGTTACATTAACCTTCTTTCTATCNTCAAATACTTGAGCAATAGAACCAGTAAACCCGCTAAATGGGCCATCCATCACTTTAACATCTTCNCCTACAACAAACGGAGACATCATAGCTTCATCTTCGCTATTCGCTTCATCAAATTTTCCAAAAAGTCTATTAATTTCGGACTCTCTTAAAGGAATAGGTACCTTAGATGCACCTGTTCCAGAGCCAAGAAAACCAATAACTCCTGGCACACTTCTAACGACTTGTTGAACTTCACCATGAGAAAAATCAGCTGATACTAAGACATATCCAGGAAGATAATTTCTTTCCTTCATTTTTTTCTTACCATTTCTCATNACATAAACTTTTTCATGAGGTATCATGATTTCAGGAATAAACTTCTGGAGATTGTTACGATTAATTTCTTTTTCTAAATAAGTTTTAATCTTATTTTCTTTTCCACTAATAGCCCTTAAAACATACCAATTCAAACTCATCTATTTTTTTTTTAAAAAGTCTCGTAAAATAGAGACATTACATTTTCAAAACCTAGGTCAATTAAACCTATAAATAGAGCAAAAATTAAGGAAGCAATTAGCACTAGAACAGAACTGCTCTGTAAACTGTTCAAACTTGGCCAGGTAACTTTATTTACCATTTCTTGATAAGATTCAGAGATTAAAATTATTAATTTATTCATATCAAAAAATTTTTACGGCCCTAGCACGGGTGGAGTGACTCGAACACCCAACCAACGGTTTTGGAGACCGCTACTCTACCAATTGAGCTACACCCGTATAACTAAAATGCAGGCCAACGGCCTGCAAATTTAGAATAATTGTTATTATTTAACAAATAATAAGTTAAATAAATAATATTAATAAAAGTTTTAAAATTTAGTCTAAAATTTCGGTTACCTGACCTGCTCCAACTGTTCTTCCACCCTCTCTAATAGCAAATCTTAATCCTTGTTCAAGTGCAACTGCGTTGATCAACTTAACTTCAATTGTTAAATTGTCACCCGGCATAACCATTTCTACCTTATCTGGTAACATGATTTCACCTGTAACATCAGTTGTTCTCATGTAAAACTGAGGTCTATACTTATTAAAGAAAGGAGTATGTCTTCCTCCTTCTTCTTTTGATAAAACATATACCTCTGCTTTGAAATGCGCATGTGGTGTTACAGAACCAGGCTTACAAATAATCATTCCTCTCTTAATATCAGTCTTTTCAATACCTCTTAAGAGAAGACCTGCATTATCACCAGCTTGTCCCTTATCTAAAATTTTTCTAAACATTTCAACACCAGTAATTGTTGACTTTAAGTCTTCTGCACCCATACCTATAATGTCGACTGCATCACCAGAGTTTACAATACCTCTTTCAATTCTTCCTGTTGCAACTGTTCCTCTACCAGTGATAGAGAATACATCTTCAACTGGCATTAAAAAGTCTTTGTCAGTTTCTCTTTCTGGCTCAGGGATATATGAATCAACATGACCCATTAGCTCCATGATTTTTTCAACCCATTCAGCTTCTCCGTTTAATGCACCAAGTGCAGAGCCTTGTACTACAGGAATGTCATCACCTGGAAACTTATAAAAGTTCAGAAGTTCTCTAATTTCCATTTCGACCAACTCAAGAAGTTCAGCATCATCAACAAGATCAACCTTATTAATAAAGACAACTAGTGCTGGAACACCAACCTGTCTTGCTAAAAGGATGTGCTCTCTTGTCTGAGGCATAGGTCCATCAGTACCAGCTACAACCAGGATACCACCATCCATTTGTGCAGCACCTGTAACCATATTTTTTACATAATCAGCGTGACCAGGACAATCAACATGGGCATAATGTCTATTATCGGTCTGATACTCAACATGAGCCGTATTAATTGTAATACCCCTTTCTTTTTCTTCAGGAGCATTGTCAATTTGTTCAAAATCTCTTTTTTCTGCTAATCCTTTGTCAGCAAGGACTTTAGTAATAGCAGCTGTAAGAGTAGTTTTACCATGATCAACATGACCTACTGTCCCAATATTTACATGAGGTTTCGATCTATCAAAGGATTCTTTAGCCATAATTTTAAAATTTAACTCAAATTTAACTTATTTAAATAATAATTCAATTTTTTACAATCATTATTGAGCCGATGACGGGAATTGAACCCGTGACCTCTTCCTTACCAAGGAAGTGCTCTACCTCTGAGCTACATCGGCTAGAGAGCGGGCGAAGAGATTCGAACCCTCGACCTACAGCTTGGAAGGCTGTCGCTCTACCAACTGAGCTACGCCCGCTTATTATTATATTATTATGTGGGGGGAGCAGGATTCGAACCTGCGAAGACATAAGTCAACAGATTTACAGTCTGCCCCATTTGACCGCTTTGG